>JAKRSB010000102.1 GCA_022402525.1 Thermosynechococcaceae cyanobacterium MS004 | reverse complement strand
TGGAGTTGGCATGATATTGCGATTTACCCCACTATTCTTTGATGCACAATCCTATGTTGTTCGGGGCTATGTTGTGAATTGCCTTCGTGGGGGACTGGCACAAAGCAAAGGCCGTCTTCCAGGTCAGTCCTGACGCGGATTGAGCAGACCTATCAGGTAAAAGCCTATCGAGTAGAGTCTGAGCGGCGTCAAATAGGTCAGTGCCCAATGCTCATGTCGCTTTTCCTCGATACCCGTCACGCGCTGCTGGTGAATGTAGTGGTGGCTAGTGGCCTTAGTCAACGGGAGCTTCCTGTCTTCAATGGCAATGGCGATCGCCTTTCGATACTTTGACAGGTAGTTAGCGACAGAAGGTTGTGGATAGCCTTCCTCTAGCAGCTTGATTTCAGCCTCACAGAGCGTCTGAATCTTTTTCTTAGTCTTTGCCCCCTTCAGCTCCACGATGAACCCATTAATGAGTGCTTGCAGCTCGTCCGTAGAGAGCCGGAAGTGGTTGTCTTTGTGGATGCGATCGCGGAAGACCTGGATGATTTCAGAGCGGAGGGTGAGGGGCATGGATTTAATTCAGCAAATGGCTGTGTCTTGAGCTTTGCAAGCTTGTGGAGGAGGATTTAACAAAAGCTTGGATAGACTCTTGGAAGGGTACAAAAGCTCTGTAGTGGGTGCGGCAACCATTTTCAATAAGAACAGCGATCCAGCCGTCCCAAGTCATATCCACGACTTCCCAAGTTTTCCCATCATGCAAAATGCTCAAAGTCAAATGCCTCGCCCTATGAAATCCTTATGAAAACCTTGAATTCTCTAATGATTTCCCTTTTGAAAGGCTGTAGGGAGCGAATGATAGGAATTAAGAAGGCTATATTCTTAGATTGTATACAAGATAGATCGTAGCAGAACGATCCATCTCAAATCGCGCTAGATTAGCTGTACCTTCTTTATTTCAGTGACATTGCTCTGCAACCCATTCAGCTTTATTGCAAGAAGGTTTATAGCGAAAAGAGCAAAAGGTAGATTAGGTCAAAAATTTATGTCATGTCTGAAAACAATAGAAATCCCCAAGATTCCCCTGTAACAGTGGTCATTGCCCGACATCTAACCCACCGACTGAGACAGGAACTCTCTGGAGGATGCGATCGCGTCTCTCCGTTTTACCCTTCCCCCTGTTAGAAGCTACGGTGTACACCGTAGCTTCTAGAAGACCTCAGTCACAGAACAGGATGAAGGGTGAACGAGCGCTATTCATCTCAGTGCGATCAACAATCAGAGCGCGATCGCAGTTTGAGAGGAGCAATCTCAATATTGCTCATTAACAAGGTATTTCTCCAAATCATCAAGAATGGCATTGATAGCAAAAATATCTGAATTATGCCAATGTGCGCCGACTAGATAAACTTTATTTTTTTGTACAGCTTCAAGTTGTGACCATAAAGGGTTTCGTTTGAGCTTATCTAGAGTTTTCTTATCATCTTTTCTTTCCCAAGATGCAAATAACAGAACATCCCCATCGATATCAGATATTTTTTCTTTAGATATATTATCGACATAGAAAAAATCTCCTCGCTGAGATTTGGGACGTTGTAGACCAATGTCTTTTAAAATTGATCCAGAGTAATGCTTTTCTCCATAAGACCAAACGCCATATTCTGAAGATGTATTGGCAATAGATACCTTCAAATTTTTAAGGAAATTCTCTTTTGGAGAAGCTGCACTATCACTCAAAGTTTGCTGAAGTTTTTCCACCCGTTGCCAATACTGATTTAGCAATTGCTGACCTTCTTTTTCTTTGCCCAAAACAGTAGCAAGTTCCTTTAACGTATCTTGCCAAGGGGGTGGAGGAAAAGGTATGTTAAGTACTACTGTAGGTGCAATATAAGACAAATTTTTGTAAATACCTTCCAAATCAGAACGAACGATAATTAGGTCTGGCTTAAGCCTCAAAATTTTTTCTATATTCGGACTATTATAAGCGCCAACAGATTCTACTAGTTCGACTTTACCTTGAAGATACTTTGGCATAGGAAAGCCCGTAACATAACTCGATGCAATAGGACGGATACCTAACGCCCAACTATTTTCAAAACTATCAAGCGTCACTACCCGTTGCGGATTGCGAGGGATACAGATGCTACCCATACTATGCTGCACAATTCGGCAATCTTTCACGGGTTGTTGATAAGTCGTTTGAATACTGCTGCGAGAATGGCAACTGGCAACTAAAATTAGAGCCAAGATTCCCAACAGCAGTTTTGCGTAACGGTGATGGCAAGAATATCTCATGCTTCGTTAAGAATTAAAACCGCCAAGATAGTGTACCTTGCACCGTAAATGGAGTCCCTATCTGCACAAAATCACTGGAGCCATAGCTGCTAACATAGTTTTCAACATCAAATATGTTCCGAAAATTTATTGCGATACGAAGTTGATCTCGTTCGTAAAAGACTGCTGCATCGGTTCTCAAGAAACTAGGTAGATCAATTGTGTTTGCATTGTCTAGGGGTCGTTCCCCAATGTAGTACAATCCTAAGCCAACCCCTAGACCTCTCAGGCTACCACGTTGTATGCGATAAGTTGACCAGATATTGAAGGAGTGGTTTGGAGAATTAAAAAGGCGATTGCCAATCGGAGTTGAATTATCCTCCGTGACTCTGGCATTCATGTAAGCATAACCAGCAATAACATCCCACCCTGGTAATATCTCACCAGCAACATTAAACTCGAGTCCGCGACTTCTTTGTTTACCTGTTTGTACAGAAAAATTAGGATTAATTGGGTCAGTGGTTGTCACATTGGAGCGAGTTAAGTCATAAAATGCTAAAGTTGCAGATAATCGTTCGCTCAAGTCCGCTTTCACCCCAATCTCATACTGAGTCCCCCGTTCTGGTTGAAATATTTCTTCACTTGCTGATGTTCCAATCGTTGGAGCAAAAGAGCGCGAGTAACTTGCGTACAACGAAATTGGTTTTATTGGTTGATAAACAATACCTACCCGTGGACTAAAGGCTATATCCGATTGCTTACTTTCTGTGTTGCTTAAGCGGTTGGTTGAGCGTTCACTGAAGAAGTCAAAACGCCCACCCAACAAAAACTTAAGGTTCTGTAATAGTGTAACTTGATTTTGTAGATATAGACCTAGAGTATCTCTAGTGGTGAAACTAGAGAAATTGCGATCGCCTGCAACCAAAGTTTGGTCGTACAATCGATTAAAAATATCCACGGGTGCAGCCGGAATGCCAAACTCATAGCTGAGATCGGTGGTATTGCGGCTCAAGCTAAACCCTGCCAAAAGCTGATGCTCGATCGTTCCGGTTTTGAACTTACTGAGCAAATTTGTATCTAGCAGATAGTAATTATAGTACTGCTCGCCGATAGTACCCGTTCGATTCAAAGTGCGGTTATCTCCCTCCAATCCACTTGGGGAAAAATCGATATTGCTATCATCATCCCGATAGAACGTATATCGGAAAGTATTTCGAAGTTTCAAATTATCGCTAAATTGATGTTCGAAGTAATATCCAATCCGACCATTGTAGGTAATGTTATTGGGAACAGGTCCAGTCGGATTAAAGCTACGAGAAATCTTGCCATTGGGGTTGGGTAGTAACGTTCCTAAGACAGGTTGTGGTCCGGGTTGCTGTCCATTCCTATCTAAACGAGTTACATCACCTTCCACTAATAAGCTTGTCTTTTCTCCTAGTTTCAAGCTTAAGCTTGGTGCAATTGCCAGAGTGCCCGCAGAGTTAAAATCAGTGATGCTATCGTTATAGCGAAACCCAGAAATTAAACGGTAAAGAGCCGTCCTATTAGAATTTAAAGGTCCAGACAAGTCCAGCGAACCCTGCACAAAGCCATAATTCCCAACAGTTGTATTAATTTCATAGAATGGTTTTGCAAGAGGCTTTTTAGTCACATAGTTGATCGTCCCCCCAATACCGCTAAATCCTGTATCACCATACAAAACAGAGGCTGGCCCCTTCAATACTTCTAACTGTTCAACATTGAAAAACATTGCATCTGAAGTAATCTGCGGATCTGGTAAACCATTTACAAGGGAGTTGTTATAGGCTTCAAATCCGCGAATTGTGAAATAATCACGGCTTCCCGTACTTCCTGATCCTTGTGCAGCCACCCCAGGAACATTTTCTAAAGCTTCGGTAATGCTCCGCGCTTGGGTGTCTCGAATCACTTGTTGGGGTACAACTTGAACCGATTGAGGGATATCGCGTAGGGGTGTATCGGTTCTTGTTCCAACAGAAGTATCCGGTACGCGATAACTGCCCTGTCCTGCCCCAGTCACCACCACTTCCTCATCCGGCTCATCTGTGGTTGGGTTGAGGCTATAGGAGAAGGCTCCGGCTTTCAGCGTAATCTCTTGTGTTGGCAAGGTATTAGTCCCTGTGACCACCACCCGAATGCCCCCCGCCTCCTGGGGCAGCACCTGCACCGTGGCAATTTCGTTGGTGGGATTCTCAGCGGTAAAGGTGGGTTCCTCTGGCAAGGTGAGCACCGCATTGGGGATGTCAGCAATTAGCCGATTGCCTTCCGCCCGAAACTGGGAGGCAACGACGGGTAAAGCCTTGTTCTCAGCGGTTTCCAGGACAATATCTAGGCCCGTTGCGGTACGAACCAGTTTGACGCCCGTGACTGGCACCGTTGCCGCTTTGATTTGAGCCATCCAGTCAACCACAGATGTAGATGCTTTGGGTAAATCCTTGATAGTTCCCACCTGGGTTTGAACTAGAGGTTCGCTCTTAGCGATCTGGGGCTCTGCGGCGGTAGCGATCGCCTCCAAACCACGCACCAGCACGAAACTTAACGCCAAACTGCCCAGGAGATTCAACTTGCTCATCTGTCTCACACTACCAGATACTTGAGAACTAGTATCAAGAGGCTATCAATATCATCCAGGGAAGAAAAGCAAAATGAACGCCAGCCAGAATTATTTTTGAACGCCAGACGTTAGGGAGGGCATGAGAGCATCTGTTGTCAATTTTTGCTGCAATACTAAGATTTTAGACAATAGATTAGCACCCCTATCAAATTGCAAACGCTGAACGTCATTGGAACACTCATCAGCAAAACGCTGGGAGTTTGTGGGGGACGGCCCTGTATCGCAGATAGCCGTGTAACCGTCCAATACATCATTACCGAAATCAAAGCGGAGTCACCCCCGAAGAAGTCCTCGAAGATAAACCCTTCCTCAGTCTTACCAGCATCCATGCGTCGAACGCCTACTACTATGCCAACAAACCGGCTCTAGATGCAGAATTTACTGCCCAAACTGAGGAAAATACCTAGTGGGAACAGCGATACAGCCAGCCTCAATAATTCATTATGATTCGCCTTTATCTAGATAAAGATACGATCAAATCAGCTAATTTTCTCAGTAGCTATCTCGTTTAGTTCACTGCCTATTCACGCCAAAACAGCTGCTGATACTGCTTCGGGTTCTGACCAAACTTTCTGCGGAATGCCGTGGCGAAATAGCTGCGATTTCGCAAGCCGACTGCCATCATCACCTCTGATACCTGCATCGTTCCCCGCTCCAACATCTGCCGTGCCTGCTCCAAGCGGTAATCTAACAAATAATCAAACACCGTCCTCCCAAATTCTTGCTTAAATCCCCGATTCAGGGTACTTTCATTCAACTGCGATCGCCGCGCTAATTCTTCCAACGTCAGCGGCTCATGCAAATGCTGTAGAACCAACTCCCGCGCATAATGCACCCGTTCCCTTGTCCCCAGCGATAAACTTGGCTCCGGAGATCGCCCCTGCATCGCTTGCTCCATTGCCACCACAATCCCCAATACCTCCAACGCCTTCCCCTCTAAAAACAAGCGTTTCGGCAACCCTTGAAACGGACAACGCACAATCTCCCACAGCACCCGCTCCAGTTCCGGAGTCACCTTCCCCACCCGCGCATAACGGAGTTCATCATCAGAGCGTAGCCAATCGATTAATCCCTGGGGTAACTCTCCCCGATCGACAAATATTGATCGCAAAACGGCTTCATCAAACCAAAAACACAACTCCAACGCCCGTTGCTTTGCTGAATACAAGTGGTGCTGGGGATGCACGCCACTGCCTCGGACACAAAACATGCGATCGCCGACCTGCGTCAGTCCATCATCGTGGTGTCCCTGGATATGAAAATGGAAATCGACCCCATGACAAACTTTCTCCCTTTCCGTGCTTGATCCCTCATACAGCAACGGCGCATCCAGTATCGACAGTTCCATTCCCGCTCGCAGTTGAATTAAACGCTCAATCCCTCGCCCGACTTCCCTGGAAAGGCACTCCACCATATCCAACGGATCCTCCGGGTCACACTGCACCGTTACCCCAACTTGCGATCGAAAATCCTGCCAATTCTGTTCTGGGACGGAAACCATAACAAATTGCTGCGACTTATTCTCATTTAGTCACAGCATACCATTCCTAACCCAATTCACACACACGCTCATATCACGAATTTATGCTTGAGCCTAAACAGAAAAGACTTCTCCGGACTGCACCCACCAGAGCTTCGCATAAGTACCATTCTTTGCTAGCAATTGCTCATGCGTCCCTGATTCGATAAATTGCCCCTGCTCCATTACATAGATACAGTCGGTATGGCGAATCGTGGAAAGTCGGTGCGCGATCGCAATCGTTGTCCGATCCTTTTCAATCACCTGCAATGCCTTCTGAATCGCCGCTTCCGTTTCGTTATCGACCGCCGAGGTCGCTTCATCGAGGATCAAAATCGGTGGGTCTTTGAGGATGGCTCGGGCGATCGCCAGTCGCTGTCGCTGTCCGCCAGAGAGTTTCTGCCCGCGTTCCCCCACAATTGTTTTATAGCCTTGGGGAAACTGCGCAATGAATTCATGGGCTTCTGCTAACTTGGCTGCATGAATGACTTGCTCATGGCCAGTCTCAAAACTGCCATACCGAATGTTTTCAGCAATGGTGCCATGAAACAGAAACACATCCTGGCTCACCCAACCGATACAGCGGCGGAGATCACCAAGGTCGAGGTCACGGATATCGATACCGTCCATCAAAATCTGGCCAGTTTGCACTTCATAAAAGCGCAGCAGCAGTTTCACCAATGTACTTTTGCCGGAGCCTGTGGCCCCAACAATGCCAATGGTGCTTCCAGCAGGAATCTGCAGCGAGAGATCTTGGAGGACAGGATAACGTCCGTTATAGGCAAAGGTGATCTGGTCGAACTGCACTGCGCCTTTGACGATGGCAAAAGGGAAGGGTTGATGACCCGGAGCGATCGCCTGCGGAGTATCGAGTAACCCCATTACCCGCCGCAAGGAGGCCATCGCCCGTTGATACTCATCCATCAGTTCGCTAAGTTCAGTAAAGGGCCAGAGCAAATCCTGGACAATAAACACCATAAAGCCATAGGTGCCAACACTCAGCCGCCCCCGTAGCACTTCTCGACCCCCTAAGTACAGTGTCAGGACAAACCCCAGCAGAATGAAAAATCGCAACAGCGGCTGAAAGGCCACACTCAGGGCGATTGCCCGTCCATTGGTGCGCCGATAGGCCTCGCTTTCTTGATACACGCGATCGCTTTCGTAAGCTTCAGCGGTAAAGCTCTTAATGGTGGCAATGCCCGAGAGATTATTGGTGAGGCGATCGCTAATCCGACCGGCCTGGTCACGCACGGCAGCGTAGCGAGTCGCCAACTGAGCTTGAATGCTAGAGGTGCCCCCCAGGATGAAGGGAATCGGCAGCATCGCCAGCCAGGCGATCTGAGGAGCTAGGATCACAAAGCTCACCCCCACTGCCATGACTCGCGTAAAAAAGCTGATCAACTCTTGGGTCCCAAAGTTGAGAAACCGCTCTAGCTGGTTGATGTCGTCATTGAGAATTGATAGTAGGGTTCCCGTACTGCGATCGGGAGCATCTCACTTTTGCAATAAGTATTTATACTCAAGCAATTAAGTCATTA
>JAKRSB010000101.1 GCA_022402525.1 Thermosynechococcaceae cyanobacterium MS004 | reverse complement strand
CATGCACTGGCGCTTTCGCGTCTTTGCAATACGGTTGTCATGGTTTTATAAGTGCAGTAACGAGATATTGGTTGGATGAATTAGGTGGCTCGGCATTGAGCTCTACCACTCCCCTAAGGTAACTCGTTTATTGATTTTTGTAAAGTTTTTAATATTCCCTTAATATTTGTGAGGCATAGAGGCTACGGTCTAGGGTCTGGGGTAAAGACGACCACCGAGGTCTTTCTCTGAACGCTCACTGGGGCTACTCACTAGGGCTAAGGTCTAGCCTGGCGGCCACTTTAGGGAGCGTCCGCCGAGGATGTGGAGATGCAGATGATAGACCGTCTGTCCACCATCCTCCCCCGTATTAATCACAACTCGGTAGCCCTTGTTAAGCCCTTCCTGCGCTGCAACAATCTTTACAGTCAGTAACAAATGTCCCAATAAAGCCTGATCTTCTGGCTGAGCATCGGCCAGCTTAGGGATAGGGTGCTTTGGAATAACTAAGATATGGACAGGCGCTTGGGGGTGAATGTCTCGAAACGCAAGGGCGATATCGTCTTCATAAACGATATCGGCTGGAATCTCCCGACGAATGATTTTGCTAAACAGGGTTTCTGAAGCCTGACTCATGGTTTCTCTCTCTATGGCTGCACCGTAGATTCTATCAGTCCGCTTCCTTTCCCTGTCCGGCGTCAAATTCGTTCTGTCAAATTCGTTCTGTCAAATTCGTCCTAAAGCACATTAGGTCTGGAAACACACCGTACTTGCCAATACTCAGCTTGCCAATACTCAACGTGCGGACAACCAGTACCCAATTCAGCGCAAAAGCCAGAGTCCTGAATAGGTGATGCCTGTGTCATCAGGCTGAATCAGCAAGAAATGGATGCCTCGACTCGCTTGCTTGAGTGCTTCAAATGCCGTTGCCGCCTCTCGTACCGCATCATCTTGATAGGTTGCTAAGATCCAGCGATCGCCCTTTGTCATTAACATCAGGGCACCTAAATCCCGATTGATGGCCATCAGTCCAGTGGGCTGCTGTGCGCTAACCCACCGCGCCAGACCCATCGCGCGATCGCCTGCCTCAATCACGACCCCAGGAATTAAGCCATCTCCTGGAATTGACTGTTCACTGGGGCGCGCGAGGGATGAAATCTGCCGAATCGGAATCGATCGCTCTAGAAGTCTAAATTCTAAATCCTCAGCCCCTAGCCGCACAAACTGCCAGCGATCGCCCCAGAGATTTTCCGGCATGGGCATGGGCGCTTGGCCATTGGGCGGCAGGCTAGCGGTCATCGTTTCTCCCCTTGTCGTTTCTCTCCTTGCACAGACCGCTGACGCTTGACCTCAAATAAAACCAGCGCCGTAGCGATCGCTGCATTAAGGGACTCTATGGACGCACTCAGCGGAATGCGAACCTCAATACTGGCAGCCGCCAACAGCGCCTCCGATAGCCCCGCCCCCTCATTGCCCACCAAAAGGATTGTGGGCTGGGTATAGTCCACTGACCAATAATCAAGATCTGCTTTGGGCGTGGTTGCCACGACCTGAAACCCTTGATTGCGATAGCCCTGAACCGTCTCTAGCAGGTTCTCGCAGCGTACCGCACTCACTCGAAACCACGCCCCTGAAGAGGCTCTTAATACCTTAGGATTCTCCAGATCCACAGATTCCCCACTGAGCAGAACCCTCTCCACCCCTGCTGCTGCTGCTGTGCGCAAAATAGTGCCGACATTCCCCGGATCTTGGAGGCCATCTAACACAAGTCCTAACCCTTCGATCGGTAAACCTTCAATCGGTGCAGAAGACTGAGGAATAGACCGCGCGATCGCCATGACCCCATCAGGGCTCACCGTCGTTGTCATCGCAGCCAGCACCCCATCACTCACAAGCTCAGCGCGTGGAGCAAGGAGCTTAAGTCGTTCAAGCAAACTAGGCTCTTTCGCCTGCCAAGCTTCGGTATAGCACAAAGTTTCTAAGGGCCACTGAGCAGAGGCCGCTTCCTGAAGAAGATGAGTCCCCTCCAACAAAAAGCACTGTGTCTGCCGACGATGCTTAGAATCGTGAAGCTTCTTGATCTGCTTGACCAAAGGATTTTGGAGGCTTGTTAACACGCGCTAGATGTCATGCTTTCAAGGATTTGCCCAATCGTTTCACTCAACTGTTTTGGGTTAAGCAGGAGCATTTCCGCCAATTAGCCCACATTGAGAATTTATTTCGGTAATTCTCTCAATTGAGAGTCTCTCAACTTTAAAGAGCATCATCTTAGTGGAGAGCTGCTTCAATAATCAAAGAGACTCTAAATACAAAGATGACTTAAATGCGGAACCCGGGACTTGAACCCGGAAGCCTTGCGGCACATGAACCTGAATCATGCGCGTCTACCAATTCCGCCAGTTCCGCATAGACCACAGATGGCAAACCATTTATGGCTGAAGCTATATCATTCCTTATTGGCAAGACATTCGTCAACTCTTTGCCAGATTTTTTCTTAGATTTTTGACCTGCCGCGATCGCCCTTTATCCTTTAACCTCAATCTTCAGACTGCTGCTGACAGGGAGAACATAGCCCAAAAAATTCCAACGTATGATAGTAGATCTCAAAATGGGCAGATTTACGGAGATTGTCTTCAAGGGCATGGACAGGGCAGTCCGCGTCATTCAGAGGTAGAGACGTACCGCACTGAAGGCAGGTCAAATGATGACGATCCGACTGAGCCTGACTGTAGAGCGTTTCCCCATTGCCTAACACCCTAGCCTGCACCGCGCCAGAAAGCTTTAGCGCCTCTAGGGCGCGATACACCGTTGCCAGTCCCAGGGGGATATCGGCCTGTCTCAGTTCAACATACAGCCCCTGAGCGGAAATCTCATGATTTAACTGCTTCAAAAACTGAAGAACTTTCTCTTGGCTCCGCGTCCGCTGCACTTTCATAGGGTACTGTAACAATGTCTAAACATCCTTGATTAGATCTTAGGTGTTCTGGGCAAGTTAGGGATAGAACATCCACAAGGGGCTTTAGGTCGATTGGCTTAAGTCCGGAGCTTATGGGCGATCGCCCAAGATGAGTCCCGTAATGACCTCCGGGTAGAGCGTTGATGCTTTGTCGTAGCAGCCTTCTGTGGCGATCACGGCAGTCACGGTGATGGATCACAGTCATGAATTACAGTCATGAATTGCAGTCATGAGTCAGAGCTATGAGTTTAGTGCCTTGCAAAGAATGTGGCGTCCTCAATAGCTCAGAAGCAGAGATTTGCCTGAGCTGCGAATTTCCAATCAAGGGACGCCCCAAGACCAATGGCTTTCGATGGATCGCGCTCTTGCTGCTGGTGTTCCTGGGTGGGCCTGTGCTGATTGGTTCAGTGCAAACTATTATGACAAATCTCCGTCCTCAGGCCGAAAAAGGTACTCAGCAGAATCCTTGAGGTATGGGGGGGGATGATTCGTTTGCAAGTTGCAGCTCAACCAATTCAGTTCAACCAATTCAGCTCAACGAGTTAAGCTCAAGAGTAAAGCTGGGCTCCAAAATTGGTAGCCAATTCATCAATATCAAGAGAAAATCGTCAGAGAAAGTCTTGAAGCAAGACCCATGCTTGAAACAAGTACTTGAAACAAGTTCTTGAAACAAGACTCATTAAAGTGGTGATATAAAAAGTGGTGATATAAATTGGTGTAGCGCAACTGGTATGGTGCAACTAATCTTATCGTGTCGCTTTTATGGTGCAGCTACAGTTAGGCAGATCCTATAGGCAGATAGGCTAAAGTTTATTCCTCGCCGAGTGACTACCTTGCATACCCAGTCCAATGTAGTGCTTCACAAAAATCAGGATGGACAGCCTTGAACTGGTTTCAAAATAAATTTGGTCAGCAGCCTGAAGAAAAGTCAAGCGAACGGCCCCCTGGGGGTGCCCTCGCAAAGCGCTATGGCGATAATCTCCGCGATCCGGATGCGCTTATTCATCGCGCCAATAAACGCGCAACGGGAGGCGATATTGAAGGGGCATTCTCAGACTTTGACTCCGCGATTGAGCTTAGCCCAGCGCGCGCAACCGCTTTTTATAATCGAGGTTTTTTGCACAATACCTTGGGCAGTTTTGAAGCGGCGGTTGAAGACTTTAATCGAGCACTCGATCTATTGCCTGATTACGACGAAGCCTATTATCAGCGGGGCAATAGCTATTTACAGCTTCAAAATTTTCCGGCAGCGATCCAAGACTTTAGCCGTGCCATTCATCTGAATCCCTATTCTATTAAGTCCTACTATAAACGTGCAGAGGCCTACGCTGAGTCTGAGGATACTTCAGGCGCTCTGGCAGACTATAACCAGGTCGTTGCTCGCATTCCGAAGGATGCAAATGCTTATTACCAGCGAGGACAGTTTTTAGCAAAAAATGGTGATTTTCAGACCGCCATTGAGGATTTATCCCTGGCCATTGGCCACAATCCTCGCCATGCTGATGCGTACTGTAGTCGAGGGTGCTGCTATGCCGAGCTGGGCGATCTGAAGCGCGCAAGTGAGGACTTTAACCAGGCACTGCTTCACAATCCCTCACATCAAGCTGCTTACTACCAGCGGCAGTACAGTTTGGGCATCGTAAATGAGGCAGATGTGCTGCGCCTCCGGACGCCGTCCCTCCCACCGGTGGAACCACTCCCCTCCTCCCCTACAATCGCGCCCTTGGAAGTGTCCGCCGAGCTGGTTGATCCCTCTGTACCGATGGTTGGCGCAGAAGCCCACCCCCCAACCCTCAAGCTAGAGCCAGACAGTTTGCGGGGGTACTTTGAGCGCGCCAGCAAACGCGCCCTGACTGGAGACGTGAGCGGGGCGATCGCGGACTACACCAAGATTATTGAGCAAGACCCCCACAATACCCAGGCTTACTATCAGCGGGGGCAAAACTATAGCGCCTTGGGTCAGAACGATGCAGCCCTGGATGATCTCAACCAAGCAATTCATTGGGCTAGGGTTTATTCCCTGGGACAGCTAAAAGACTTTAGCGGTGCCATTACCGAAACAATCCAGGCGCTCAAAACAGAGCTAAAAAAGCCAAAGCCATCCGCAACCTCGCCCTCTGCACCATCTCTTTCCTTAGAAGAGGCGATCGCCGCCCAGACTCGGATTATTTCTGCCAACCCAGATAGTCCAGATGCCTACTTTAAGCGCGCCCAGAGTCGCGCGCTAATTGGTGACATTCAGGGTGCGATCGCTGACTATAGCGAAACCATTCGTTTAAACCCAGAGCATTCAGAGGCTTATTATCGCCGTGCACTCCATCGTTCTGCCCTCGGCGATGCGGCGGGTGCAACGCAAGACTTTAACCAAGCCATCCGACACAAGCCGAACCAGTCTCTGACAGCAACAGGCACGCCGTCCGGCTCTTTGACAGTGGAGACTAGTCGAAATGCTGTGGTAAATCTCAACCCTGGGAACTACTGTACCCACAGCGGCAACAGCCCCACCGCTCGATTTTGCATTTTTTGCGGAGAGCCCCTCACTCCACGCTCGTCTGGACTCTATCCCCAAACTTCGGATAAACCTGGTTCTGACGCATCGGGAGAGCTGAATACTGGCGTCGGTACTGTGTCAAGCTCAACTTCTCCAACAACTGGCGCTAATGCGGCCAATGTAGCGACCAATGTAGCGACCAATTTAAAGGCAGCTCGTCCCAAGCTTTCACTCATTCACAAGCTTTCGGAAACCGCCTCACCACCAACAGATTTGTCTTTAGAATTTACGGAGAATCCTGTTCTTTCTGAAGCTGAGGCGTTGTTTCAACTAGGGCGCACTCGCTGCACGGGCGGCAATCTTAAGGATGGCCTGAACGACTTGGGGCACGCTCTACAGCTTTTTTTAGAGCAGCGCAATACGCCACGCTACCTTGAGACTCTACAGATCATTCAGCAGTTCTCTCAAAACCTGTCTTAGAGCTGAGGGTTAGTTTGGAACTGAATTTGGGGCTGAGTTTGGGGCTAAATTTGAGGCAGGGGCTCCACCAAACAGTAAGCTATGCCGCAAAAGAGCGATCGCTTCTTTCATGCTGGTAGGGTCTGCAATGCCTTGCCCCGCAATATCAAAGGCTGTGCCGTGGTCGGGTGAGGTGCGGACAAAGGGTAGGCCAATGGTTGTATTCACGGCGCGGTCAAAGGCCATCAGCTTTACAGGGATTAATCCTTGGTCATGGTAAAGCGCAAGATAGGCGTCATGGGATAAGTGAGACTGGGAGCTCGCCTGTCCAAACCACGCTTGCCCTGGACTTACCCAAAGCGTATCCGGCGGGATGGGGCCGTCTAGGGTGGCCTGGGGATAGCGATCGCCCATGGTGCGGATCCACGGCGCTAACCAGTCCATCTCTTCGGTGCCGAGCTGCCCTTGTTCGCCACTATGCGGGTTAAGACCCGCGATCGCAATGCGGGGCGCTGGAATGCCAAACCAGGTTTGCAGCGTTGTGATTAACAGATCCAGCTTGAGAGTCAATAGTTCGGGAGTGAGGGTGTCCGGCACCTGGCGCAGAGGAATATGGGTGGTGGCCAAGAGCGCTCGTAGCTGCCACTGCGTGAAGGGAGAGGTTGCGATGAACATCATCCCAAATTGATGGACGCCAGCCTGCTCCGCCAGGAATTCAGTTTGGCCGGGATAGAGATGTCCGGCAAGCTTCCAGGCCGATTTTGCAATGGGGCCGGTCACGATGCCGCTAAAGACTCCAGCAAGGGTCTGGGCGATCGCCGTCTTGAGATAGGTGAAGCTTGCAGCCCCCGTCGATGCAGAGGGGCAGCCCATTTCCCAGGATGGCTGGGCGTGAGTGCTGCTTGATGGGCTATTCCATTCTCCCTGGATTCCGCAGTCGATTAGGTGGAGCCTGTCAGGATCCGCCAGGTGCTGGCTCGCCCAGGCTGTGCCCCTGAGCTGGGCTAAGTGCTTATAGGTGTGATGCAGGGTAGTGCGATCGCCAAAAACCGTCACCTGATTTGCCAGATCAGAATCTGCAAGTGCCTTCAGCACCACTTCTGGGCCAATCCCCACGGGATCACCTAGGGTGATGGCAATCCGTGGCAGGTTGAGTCTGGGCGTCCTATCCTGGTTAAGCACCTGATCAAGATCAATACAGTCGTTCGTCTCGTTTTTGGGATTATCTTTCATCTTCCCATCATTCCCTGACTGCTTAACAGTCGAATCTGATCCTAAGATTGTCAGAAAAAAGCCTCGATAAGCCTAGCGCTGCCAGACTTATCGAGGACATCAAGACTATATTCAGTAAAGCTTGATTCAGCAAGGCTAAATTCAGCAAGATTAGACTCAGCAAGATTAGATTCAGCACCATCAGCGCTTGCCTTGCTGCCTAATCAGGCACGGGTTTACTCAGCCGCCGCGCCAACTTCCTCAAGCTCTTCGTCAGGAATTGACCCTACAGGCTGCTGCTGTGCTGCCATCGCTTCACGGTACTTCGCCGCCATCGCTTCAGCGTTGTCATAGACAGACTGTGGATTCTTGACCATGTCTCCTGGCTCTGGCTCAAGCTGCTTGGTCGATAGGGAAATCCGGCCGCGCTCTGCATCTAGGTCAATAATCATCACCTTGACTTCATCATTCACATTGAAGACGCTGTGGGGCGTATCAATGTGGTCGTGGGAAATCTCAGAAATGTGCAGCAGACCACTGACGCCGCCAATGTCGATAAATGCGCCGTAAGGCTTGATTCCGCGAACGGCACCAATCACCACCTCACCCACTTCCAGGCGGTTCATCTTGCGCTCTACCAGCGCCCGACGATGGCTCAGGACGAGACGATTGCGCTCTTCATCGACCTCAAGAAACTTGAGGGGCAGTTCTTCGCCAATCAATTCTTCTTTTGCAGCACGGGTGCTAATGTGAGAGCCTGGAATAAAGCCCCGTAGTCCCTCAATACGCACCAATGCGCCCCCTCGGTTGGTGGCAAAGACCGCAGAGCGAACCGTGGCATCTTCAGTCTGGAGCTGACGGACTCGTTCCCAAGCGCGCATATACTCAATGCGGCGAATGGAAAGGGTGAGCTGACCATCTTCATTCTCATCTGCCAGAATGAAGAACTCGCGAGTTTCGTTGGAATTTAAGACTTCATCAGGGTTATCAATGCGATTGATTGACATCTCCTGAATTGGGATGTAGGCCGCAGTTTTTGCGCCAATATCAATCAAAGCACCCCTCGGCTCAATACTGAAAACCGTCCCTGCCACGATATCCCCAGGGTTAAAGTGATAGTCGTATTTATCCAGTAGGGAAGCAAAATCTTCGTGTGTAAAGCCAATACCTGGCGCTTCTGTTTTCTGATTGACCATGCTAATAGTTCCTAGATAATCCTCCGTAGAGATGACGCCTCCTTCTGATGTTAGGTGCACACCCTATCGCTGGAGCGTCTCGTGACGTTCCGACGATCTGGACAGTCATCCTAGCAAAATACTTCGCTAGATCTACCATCCTAGCCCAGGTTTGCCTTTTTCGGAAACCATTGGTTCATCAAACTCTGGATACAGAATGTTGTCTGTTGAATTTGGACGGTTGAATTGGGACTATTGAGCTTGGGTGATTGAACCTGGTTGCTTGGATCTGGTTGCTTGGATCTGGCTGATACGATCTACTGGTTAGCGCTAAAGGATGTGGGCAAGCGGTGAGAGAGGGGGTGTTTCTGGTGCTGAATTTTGATGCCGTCAGAACTTTACTGTTTTCCCAACTGCGATCGCTTTTTCGGGGTCTTTTTCGGGATCAGGCTGCACATCTTGGCCCTGATCGCCCTGTAGGGTATTTAGCTCAGACACAAAGTCTCGAATGCCCTGAAACTGCCGATAAACCGAAGCAAAGCGAACATAGGCGACTTCACTAAGCAGCTTGAGGTGTCCAAGAACGGACTCGCCCACCTCAGAACTAGGCACCTCTCGCAGAGCGCGTTGCTGGAGGTCGGCTTCAATGTCGTCTACCAAAGCCTCTAGACGCATGGAAGAGATGCCTGTTTTTTCACAGGCAGTGACGATACCTCGAAGGAGCTTGGAGCGGTCAAACGACTCTCGCTGTCCGTCTCGCTTCACGATTGTGATGGGGACAAACTCAATACGCTCATAGGTTGTAAAGCGGCGCGTACAGTCTAGGCATTCTCGACGGCGGCGAATACTGCACCCGGACTCGGCAGAACGCGATTCTAAAACGCGACTATCGGTATGCTGGCAGAAGGGGCATTGCATAGATCACAACAGGCCAGAGAAGAAGCGTGAGGCAAGATGTGAACTTGGCATGCGTACACCCGCTATAGGCAGACTCTGTCTTTCAGTTGCTGCCCTCTAGCTGCCTATTTCGCTGTCAAATTCATCTTTATTCTTGCCTACACTCTACTCTACTCTCATGCAAAGGGGGAGCTATAAAAACCTACAAAATCAGGACTTTTAGGGTTTTGAGGTAGAGGATCTGAGAGATTTGACACCTTAATGCCTTTTAGAAGACTAGATTTTTCTTCCTGAGAATGATTTTAGCCGTGAAAGCCTGCTGCAGTCTTTTTGTGAATGGCTGTGACTTTGCAGGCATTTGCTCTAGGATACTTTTGCTCTGAGGTCTTTGCTCTAGGCATTAGGATCATCGGTAAAGGGAACAACGCCCGTGGCCGGATAATGGTCATCATTCGGCTTAAAGATGCGGCCTATATTTTCAACCACGGATGCGATCACCGACCCCAAGCGATTCATGGATTCTCGAAGAGTGTTCATAGTCAACCTTCCTCATAGAGTATGGGTGGGAATTGTGGGTAGGATCATTGCGTTGTGGTCAATTGGGCGATCCGTACACCCTGATCCTAGGCGAATCCTCAGAGGAGGGTGCGTCTAGGAGGCCGGATGGGGCATAAATGTAATTTTGGTTTACCCACGTTGATGTTGATTCATGGGATCGTTAGCGATCGCTCCTTCTTTGTTGCGAGTTTCAGGCTTTACGTGAAGGAATACAGCCTTGGAATGGAGCTTTGACTGGTGGAGCGGAGATTTGAACGATCGCGCAACACAGTCCCTCAATGGCCGAAATCGCGATGTCTTAAAGAATGTATTTCTTGAATGACCTTGACGGGGGAAAGCCATTCAAGGCATGATTGAATGAGATTAAGGGGTTATAGCTCAGTTGGTAGAGCACTGCAATGGCATTGCAGGGGTCAGCGGTTCGAATCCGCTTAGCTCCATTGGTTTATTAACTGTGTGCATCAGAGTGCAAGAGCACCCTGGTGTTTCTAGGCGTTCAAGCTAGTTTTTGAGCGTCTATTTAAGAGCTTGATGTCTAAAACCGACACAACGACCAGGAGCCTTAGGTTCCTAGTCGTTGTGTAGAAGAGCTGCCGATAAAGCAGCCAGCAAGAAACTTCTTCTCCTACGTCGCTACTCTAGCGGTCAACCGAACCCATAATCACGTCCACGCTCCCCAAAATTGCGATCAGGTCAGCAACCTTGGTGCCTTGAACCAATTTAGGCAAAATTTGGAGGTTATTAAAGTCCGGGGCACGAATTTTCCAGCGCCACGGAAAGACACTATCGCTGCCGATGAGATAAATCCCCAGCTCACCTTTGCCTGTCTCAACCCTTGCGTACAGCTCCCCTTCCGGAATTTTGGCCGTTGGAGCCAGCTTTTTACCTAAAAACTGATAGTCAAAGTCATTCCACTGAGACTTTTTGCCCTCTAGGAGCCGATTGGCTTCTAGGTTTTCGTAAGGCCCACCGGGCAGTCCATCCAGCGCCTGCCGAATAATTTTAATCGACTCGCGCATCTCACGAATTCGCACCACGTATCGCGCCAGACAGTCGCCGCCAGTTTCCCACTGGACTTCCCAGTCGAAATCATCGTAGCTTTCATAGTGATCTACCTTGCGCAGATCCCAGTTCACACCAGAGGCCCGCAGCATAGGGCCAGAGAGTCCCCAGCTAATGGCTTCGTCACGGGTGATGCCACCAATGCCTTCAAGGCGTTTTCTAAAGATGGGGTTATTGGTGATCAGTCGCTCGTACTCGTCTACTTTCGGCAAAAAATAGTCGCAAAAGTCGCGGCACTTCGTGACCCAACCGTAGGTCAAGTCGGCGGCAACCCCGCCCATCCGGAAATAGTTATTGTTGATAAACCGCATTCCAGTGGCAGCTTCAAAGAGATCGTAGATCAGCTCACGCTCTCGGAAGATATAAAAAAACGGGGTCTGAGCGCCCACGTCGGCCAGGAATGGGCCAAGCCAGAGCAAGTGGTTAGCAATCCGGTTTAGCTCCAGCATGATGACGCGAATGTAGCTGGCGCGCTTGGGAACCTTAATATCGGCCAGCCTTTCAGGGGCGTTAACCGTAACCGCTTCATTAAACATGCCGGCAGCGTAGTCCCAACGACTCACGTAGGGAACAAACATGATGTTGGTGCGGTTCTCGGCAATCTTTTCCATGCCGCGATGGAGATAGCCGATCACAGGCTCACAGTCTGCAACGTTTTCGCCGTCTAGGGTGACCATGAGTCGCAAAACCCCATGCATAGAGGGGTGGTGGGGGCCCATGTTGAGCACCATCGGCTCTGTTCTGGTTTCAATCGTGGTCATGATCGATTTCCTGATTGAGTGTCCTGGTTGGGGGAGGAGGAAAAGTTCTTCCTGGTGAGGGCGATCGCGAACTGAAAGCCAGCACGAAAATAATCTTCTACATCGTACCGAAGTTTGCTGAGTTCATCTTAGAAATCTAGGGTTTCTGGGCAGAAACTCTGGCTAAAGCGACCTTAAAGAGCCACCTATGAAACAGTGAGCCGTGAACTAGCTAGACATAAACCAGCTAAGCATAAACCAGCTAGTCATGAACGCTATAAATCTTTTGGGTTGCCAGACACTCAATGAGCGGCTGCGGAATATCCTGCCACTGAACTGCTTGGCGATCAAGCTGAACCTGAAGGGTCTTCAGCGGATCGGTGCCGGGGGAAACCAGCAGCTCTAGCTGGGCAAGGTGCGGCCAATTTTTGAGACTTTCCAGAATAGAGGCGATCGCAAGGAGGTAAGGATGACCGGGCTGCTGATACCAGTCTGGGGCCGCAACGTTTGCCTGATCTAGCCCCACATGCACCACTAAGGCTCCCTGCCCAAAAATAGCGGTCGCAACGGGCCTTGCTTCTTCTTGAATCAGCAGATGCTGGAGGTCAATGAGATGCCGTAGCTTTTCGAGTCGTTCGTACTGCTGATCTTCCGTTGGCTCATCTTGCCACTGGAGACTGAGGGTGAGCAAATAGGTTTGCAGCAGCATGTGGCCGAGTTTAGCGGCTTTGGTATTGAGGTAGGTCGTGTTGTAAGGCGTAGCCTCAATTAACAGGGGCACACGACCGACAATATCGATGCCGTAGCCCTTGAGTCCGGCAATTTTGCGCGGATTATTGGTAATCAGTCGAATATTATGAATCCCTAAGTCACTCAACATTTGGGCCCCCACGCCGTAGTTGCGGAGGTCGGCAGGGAAGCCAAGCTTTTCATTGGCCTCGACGGTATCAAACCCTCGGTCTTGGAGGGTATAGGCTTTGAGCTTATTGATGAGGCCAATGCCGCGCCCTTCCTGACGCAGGTAAATCACGACGCCTTCGCCCACACTATCAATCATTTTGAGCGCCGCCTGAAGCTGCATTCGGCAGTCACAGCGTAGGGAGCCTAGGGCGTCTCCCGTTAGGCATTCAGAATGCACCCGCACCATGATGGGGCGATCGCCAAAGTCTTCTAAATTCCCTTTTACCAACGCCACATGGTCAGAACCATCTAGGGTGTTGCGATACCCATAAATTTGGAACTGACCAAATTCTGTGGGCAGCTCCGCCACGGTTTCACGATGGACAAAGCGCTCGTGCTGCAGCCGATAGCTAATGAGATCAGCAATACTGATGATCTTGAGATTGTGAACCTGGGCGTACTCAATCAGCTCTGGCAGCCGCGCCATTGAGCCATTGGGGTTTTGAATTTCGCAGATTACTCCGGCTGGATAAAGACCCGCCAAGTGAGCAAGATCGACCGCTGATTCGGTATGACCTGCCCGCTTGAGGACGCCACCCTCTCGCGATCGCAGCGGAAAAATATGGCCGGGACGGCGTAAATCTCCAGGCTGGGTCTCTGGATGAATGGCAATTTGAATGGTTTTGGCGCGGTCTTCCGCAGAGATCCCCGTGGAGACACCCAGGATTGGTGAGGCATCAATGCTGACCGTGAAGGCCGTTTGATTGGGGTCAGTATTATTGGAGACCATCAGGGGGAGATCCAGGGCATCTAGGCGATCGCCCGTCATGGCCAGACAGATGAGCCCACGGGCCTTCACCGCCATGAAGTTAATCATCTCCGGAGTTGCAAATTCCGCCGCGCAGATCACATCCCCTTCATTCTCGCGCCCCTCATCATCGACCACCACCACAGCACGACCTGCCTTTATATCAGCAAGGGCAGCTTCAATGGAGTCAAAGGAGAGTGATTCGTCCACAGGAGGGTCAGCGCGATTCAAAGGCGTTACCGTAACTTTTCTTAATAAGTTTACTACTTTAATTCTAAGGGTAGTGCTAAATCTTGCGCACCAAACTCCTGCTCAAGTTTATAGGGGTGCGGATCTGAAGGCACGTGCATCTGAATATTTTTATAAATTCTACAGTTCTCCCCTTTTGGGACTACAATTCATCCAATGTTTAGGTCATCCAATGTCTAGTCCACCCAATGTTTAGGGAAAAACTTTCAGGAACAAATGTTTAAGGTGCTCAGTTTGATGGGGCTCATTCATGTTCTTAAGGTATTGGGCTTGGGGGTTGAGTATTAGGCCTGAGGATTGAGTATTGGGTTTAAGTACTGGGTTTAAGTGCTGAGCAACTGCGTGAGAGAAAAAGGGTGGGGAGCCTGCATGGTGGCCTATGTCCAGCTCATCTCGTTAACGATTCGGAACCATTAATCATGAGGACTTATGGATAGGGGGGTTGAGGCGAAAATTCCGGTGGCGATCATTGGCGCATCGGGCTACGGCGGGGTGCAGCTTGTTCGGCTCTTGATTGACCATCCAGCACTGGAGGTGGTGTATCTAGGGGGAGACAGCAGTGCAGGACAGCCTTTTGCTGAGCTGTATCCTCACCTGGGGCACCAGACTAAGCTGGTCATTGAGGCCATTGATCTTGACGCCATTAGCAAGCGCGCTCAGGTTGTATTTTTATCCTTGCCTAATGGATTGGCCGCTGACATGACGCCACCCCTGCTGGAGCGGGGCTGTAAGGTGCTGGATCTTTCTGCAGACTACCGTTTCAGTGATTTAGCGGTCTATGAGCACTGGTATGGCAAAACCAGGAGCGATCGCGACACTTCGGCCCAGGCAGTCTACGGTCTGCCGGAGGTGTATCGGAATAAACTGCGCACGGCTCAGCTTGTGGGCTGCGCGGGCTGCTATCCCACCGCAAGCCTGCTGGCACTGGCTCCCCTTCTTAAAAAAGGGTTCATTCAGCCTGACAGCATCATTATTGACGCCAAGTCCGGCACCTCCGGCGGGGGACGTCAGGGCAAGGTGCCTTTACTACTGGCAGAGGCGGATGGCTCTTTGGGGGCCTACGGCGTTGGGCATCATCGGCATACCCCTGAAATTGAGCAGGTTTGCCGAGACTTGCTGGGCAGAGAATTGATGGTGCAGTTTACGCCTCACTTAATCCCCATGCCGCGCGGCATTCTGGCAACGGTCTACGCCAATCTGCGCGATCCGGGACTGGTGGCAGAAGACCTCATTACTATTTACACCGCGTTTTACCGCGATTCGCCTTGGGTCAAAATATTGCCGGGTGGAACTTATCCACAAACCAAGTGGGCCTGCGGCACGAACCTTTGCTACATCGGCATTGAAGTGGACGAGCGCACGGGTCGAGTCATTATTCTTTCGGCAATCGATAACTTAATTAAGGGTCAGGCTGGTCAGGCGGTGCAGTGCCTAAACATCATGATGGGCTGGGAGGAAACCCTGGGGTTGCCCAAGCTTGCCTTTTATCCCTAGGAATGGGGCCTAGGAATGGGGCCTAGACATGGGTTCTAGGGATGGGGAGCCTCTATCCCAATCCGCGCTCTACTCGGTAAGTAGCCACTAGACTCGACACAGCACCAGGGGCGATCGCCACCACATCCTCGGCGGCATTGGCCGTCTCCACACAAAGGAAGTGCTGATAGTCGGCATCGTCTAAATCTGCCATAGCTGCGCTGACCTCTGCCCAAGGATTCCAGACGATCGCCGTCTTGCTGCCCTGGGCCGTGATCAAAATTCGTCGATTTAAACTGGCATCCGTGATGACTAGCTCTGGAGTGGGCAAGTTTGTGTAGACCCGATCTACCTCTCCAGAGATCTGCACCGCGCCAGCTTGAGTCTTTTGGGTGCCGCCCTGGGTTTTGTCTAGAAACTCAACCCCGTCCAGACCTAAGACCTGCACTTGGTGGATGTCCCCAATCTTGAAATAGGTATGAAGCGCCTGGGTGATCTGGAAGGGTGCGTCCCCCGTATTGTGCGTGAGTAGCTCCACGGTCAAGCGATCGCCCACGGTCACGACAAGGTTTAAGGAAAAGGCATGGGGCCAGATGGACTGTGTTTCTGGGGTATCAGATAGGCTCAGCATGACCTGGGTATCGCCGCTATCGGTTGTAAGCGATCGCGAGATCTCCCACATTCGGTTACGCACAAACCCGTGGGCAGGGCGACCCAAACCTTCTGGGTCAGGGCCAAACCACGGCCAACAGATCGGGGTTCCTCCTTTAATCGCTTTGCCTGTTTGGAAAAAAGCTTTATCGCTGAGAAACAGGAGATCTTCTGGTTCAGAGCGTGGATGAAACGACAGCACCTGTCCTGAATACACAGAAATCAGCGCCCTGGCTTTTTCATTGGCGATTTCAATCCACGGAAACCCACCCCTGCCTTCAATAATCTTAAGCTGCCCCGCAAGGCCGAAGTCGCTGTTTAACTGTTCAATGCTCATAGTGCCTATCTCTAGTGAACTCATCGTATTTAGCTTGGGCTTGGGATCCTGACTGCTTGAGGCAGAGCCGAGGCTGGGCACCCCCCTCAGAAAGATGGGTTCAGGGAAGGCTGAGCGGAAGGTTGGGCGAATGGCGCGGGGCAGCCAATCACAATTTCCTGACTTTTGGGATAGAGGCTCAGAAGCTGCTGAAATTTTTGGGTATTAAAGCTTCTGGGATCTTTTCGGGAGCCAGAGCGATCCACCGCCTTATGGTAGGAAATGCGGCTGTCTGGAACACCGGTTTTTGAAATGAGCCACGCCAGGGATTCATACTGGAGATCTGTGTAGCCGCTATGGACATTGCCGTTGTTGCGGCCATCAGGCGGGGTTTCAAAGGCAATGTGGTAGGCAAAGTTATTGACGGAGGAAGCGTAAAGGCGATTGGTTTTGACAGACTCTCCATTAAAGACCGAGTTACCTGCGCCAAAGGCTCGCTTATCCGGCGGCACCAGATAGAAAATTGTACCGTCCTGCTTGATGAGGGTGTGGTAGCTGGCCTGGTCTGAGTCACGGGGGTTATAGGTCTGAAAAAATCTGACCGTTTGCCAAGCGGGAATCACGGTTTCGTGAATCACGATTATGGGGTCATTATTCACGGGCTGGCCGTTCACATCCTGGTAGTACCGTTCGCCAAAGTTGGTGGGATTGGCCAGGGTTATTTCTTCTCTGGGGGTGTAGTTGCGATCGCCTACTCTATTGTTTGCAGAGCGCTCTGGCAGGGCGTTTACCGCAGAGCTGAGGGCTGTTTGCCGAAACCGAGAGATCGTCAGCGATCCTTTCTGGAAGGTGGTTTCAATATTAGGCTGGGGTGGATTCCATTTAGGTCTGGTCTGACAGCCCACTACCGGAATTCCTGGCGGAGTGTACCACTGAGTTTGGGCAAGCAGGGTGCTAGGGATTCCAAGGTCTGCCCTAAAGTCTGCCATCTTTTGCATCGCCCAGCTCGACTTGAGACTGCCCACCACCAGCACCCAGCAGAGAGACAAAATGCCTGCGATCGCTAAAATTCGATACTTCATGGATGTTTTACAGGAAGCCTATGACCAAAAGTTTTTTGAATTAAATCTCTTGAGCTGAATCTTTTGAGCCGAATCTTTTGAGATTAAAGCTTGGGCGATCGCTCAAGGTAAATATAACCCGTAGATGTCACCGCCCACGCTCCATCGCAAAAGCCTGCCCCCATCGTCATGATCAGGACAGGCTTACAAGCGCGTCACTCAGTAAAAGGCTCCCAGGGGACAGCAGATCGCCCTACCGAAACCCCTACCGAAATCTATTGGGATTTAGCCGCAGCCCTTTTTGTAAACGAACCCCATTAGTCATCTCAATGCCGCTGCCCCCATCACTCGGCGCAAGGAACGGCTTTAGATTTATGGCAGAATGCTCCGCTCTTCGACTCAAGCCTGAACCATTGCCTAAAATGGCCAAGCCCAGATTCACAAGATCACCGTTGAGATTAAGAGTTCCGCTGTTTGACCCGACAAAGGTATTAACACCCTGAGTCATTTGGCCGCTGTCCGCAGTGGCCAGACTTTCAAACACCGAATTGCGCGTGGAAATGGGGTCTTGACCAGGCGGCACCGTAAAGACAATTCGGCAGGCACCATTGGATTCAGTGGTTGCGCAGACCGTGTTGTAGCCATTTTCTGTGGTGGTGCTCAGCTCCTTAAGTCCATCAGGGCGATACTCCTCAAGGCGACGGCTAATCTCTGTACAGCGCTTTTCAGCGACCCAGCCCCCACCTAAATCTTGGGGAACCGCCCAAGGATAGGACTCACCCGTCCGGCTTTCTGGGCTATACATCACCGTGTATTGGCCTTTCCAAAGCTGACAGAAGAATCTGACTGCGTTGACATCAGTCGTTGGGTCACGGCGAACGGCATCTTGGGTTGCTGCGACAGAGCTGCGTTTCTGCGCTGGGCTGACGCGCAGGCTATCTTTTGAGCTACCCTGAGACGTCCCAGAAGCACTATTTGAGGACGAGCCTACGGGCGCAGGAGGGGATGCTGTTGCAGCACCTGAGCTAACCTTAGGAAGATCTTGGGTTTGTGCCTTGACCGATAACCCACTCGAAAGGGCGATCGCGAGTGTGCTAACCAGCCCGACCGGACGCACAAAACCTCGGCCCACCCAACAACTCACCCAGTGAGTTTTCCGCTCCCTTGGGGCAGAATCGCAGTCAATGCTCATAAACAACATCCTTTTTGCTCACGCCTGAAGCTAGATAGGGCACAATGACTATAGTTAAGTCCTTCAAGTTCCAGTAGACATTAAGAATCTTTATACTAAGACCCCATTGCTAAGATGCGATGGCTGCACAGCCTCCTCAACTTTAGGGTTTTGAATATTTGGATTTTGAAGAGAGTTTTGAATGTACCCATATCAGAATTAGTCCTATCTGGATTGGTTGAAGCCACTCGATTAGGTCAATTTAGCGCTCGTTCAATTTAGGACTCGTTCAATTTAGTACCCATTAGTGCTCAGAACTGCGCTCAGACAGTCCCCTAACTCACGCCAAGGTTCAATGCTGCTCCAATCCTCTTCTGCAGCCTGATACGCGGCCTTATATAGGGCACTTGATATGGAGCACTTGACCAAGTCTCTTCACCCTTCTGTCCTACTGTTGAGCCATTGCTCAACCTGGATTTTTTAGGGTAGATTTCTGAGAGAACAGAAGAGCAAAGGCGCTTATTTGTTACAAAACTTTAATTTGTATGCAGGTCTATCGTATACTACCTGGGAATAATGGCGACAGAGCAAGGATTATCGGTTAATGCCAGTTGAAATTCACCCTCGGACTGTCCCCTACGAATTTTTAGGTGCTCCTGGGACTTTTAACCCTACTTTGCTCTTATTGTTGACATCCATCGGGTTGATTGGCTGCTCAACGCTGGGGTACTTTTTTGCAGATCTGCCGGGCTGGATCACATTTGTCCTAAACGTTGTGGCGCTGCACCTCGCCGGAACGGTGATTCATGATGCCTCCCACAACGTAGCCCATCGAAACCCCATCGCGAATGCAGGAATGGGGCACGCCAGCGCGTTGATTTTAGGTTTTGCCTATCCGGTGTTTATGCGGGTTCACATGCAGCATCATGCCCACGTGAATGATCCCAAAAATGACCCAGACCATTTTGTATCGACCTGTGGGCCTCTATGGCTAATTGCGCCCCGATTCTTCTATCACGAGCTGTTCTTCTTTCGGCGGAAGCTATGGCGAAAATATGAGCTGCTTGAGTGGTTTTTGAGCCGTCTCTTTATGGTCAGCGTGGTGTGGTTTGCGTCTTCTCAGGGTCAACTGGGCTATGTGATGAATTATTGGTTCACGCCTGCCTTGGTGGTGGGGCTGGCCCTTGGCCTCTTTTTTGACTACCTGCCCCATCGTCCCTTTAGTGAGCGCGATCGCTGGAAAAATGCGCGGGTGTACCCTAGCAGTTGGCTCAATGTCCTGATTCTGGGGCAGAATTACCACCTGATTCACCACCTTTGGCCGTCGATTCCCTGGTACAAGGTACAGCCCGCCTACTATGCGGTTAAACCCCTGCTAGACGAAAAGGGAAGCCCTCAAACCCTCGATATTTTTAATCGGCGCAACATTTTGAGCTTTTTGTACGATGTATTCATCGGCATTCGGCTGCATGGCGATCACGCTCCAGAGGATCGCGCTCCAGAACAGTCTGATCACGCTTTGCTTTTAGAAGACAAGCATCAGCTTACGGAGCTTTTGCGCGAACAAACCGCAGAAGCGCGGGAGTCTGCTAGTCTTCAGTCCACGGATCGAGCGGCCTGAGAATCTGGTTTACGGAATCAGCTTGTGAGTATGGGGCTCGTGGGCATGGAGCTCATGAGCTTGTGAATCATCAGCCTATGCTCTGTAAGCCTGAGACTTGTAACGTTCTCGTCTCGTTTCTCGGCGGTTGTTTTCCAAATCTCGATACAATGAGAGTATTGAGATTTATTGAGTTGCAAGCCTATGGCTCCCGCAGTACTGATTGAGAATCTCCACAAGCGCTACGGCAGTCGGGAAGCGTTGAGAGATGTGTCTTTTCAGGTTGAAGCAGGCGAAATTTTTGGGCTTTTAGGCCCCAATGGTGCTGGGAAAACAACGACGCTCCGCTGTCTTTGCACCCTATCGGCTCCGGATTCGGGTCGGGTGGAGATCGCTGGGGTTTCAGTGCTGGAGCAGCCTAAGGTGGCGCGTCAGCTTTTGGGCTACGTGGCTCAAGAGGTTGCCTTAGATAAGGTCTTAACTGGGCGTGAGCTGTTGCAGCTTCAGGCGGCACTCTACCATTTACCCAGGCCGCTGATTGCGGAACGTATCCATACAGGGCTTCAGCGCTTAGGGCTAGAGTCTTGGGCAGACCAAAAGACTGGCACATACTCTGGGGGACTACGGAAGCGCCTAGACTTAGCGGCGGGGCTGCTGCATGATCCTTCCGTGCTGGTCTTAGATGAGCCCACGGTGGGTCTTGATATTGAGAGCCGTCGCGTCATTTGGGACTTTTTGCGCCAGCTCCGCGATCGCGGGACAACGGTGCTGCTGACCAGCCACTACCTCGAAGAAATTGACGCTCTGGCTGATCGGGTTGCCATTATTGATCAGGGGACGGTCATTGCCGAGGGAACCCCTTCTCAGCTAAAAGATCGAGTGGGGGGCGATCGCATTACCCTGAAGCTGCGTGAGTTTACGAATGCAGAAGAGGCAGAGCAGGCAAAGGCAATGGCAATTAGCCTGCCCTTTGTCCAGGAGGTCATTATTAACAGCGCTCAAGGGAATTCCCTGAACCTGATTGTGACGCCCCAAAGTGATGCACTCTTTGAGTTACAGAAAGCGCTCAAGGAGGCGGGACTCCCAATTTTTGGCATAGCCCAAGCTCGACCCAGCCTTGATGATGTTTATCTCTCCGCTACAGGTAAAACGCTGCTTGATGCGGATATAGCGGCCTCCAGCCAGCGTGACCTAAAAGCAGAGCAAAAGCAAAGGATGCGATCGCGTACCTAGCGAGTCCGTATCTAAATTCTATGTCTGGATTCTATGTCTGGATTTGTCTTCAAGACCCAGAATTAAGATTGAGAGCAAGATTGATGTAGAACAAGCTAGTGCAAGATTTAAACCCTGAATCCTCCCCTAGTTTTTCTAGCATTTGACGTTTAATTCTTTGAGTAAAACCGATGACGACAACCTCCGTTTCTCCCCAAAGTACGCCTAATCGTCTGGAGAAAACAGTCATCCAGCCCACCCCGCCCAGCCTGTTTTCTCCAGAGTTTGTCCAGGAAACCCTAGCACTCACCCGGCGGCTGTTCATTCAGCTTCAGCGACGTCCTGCAACGCTGGTTGCTGGCATCGTGCAGCCATTGATGTGGCTTGTGCTATTTGGTGCACTGTTCAAGAACGTGCCGGAAGGGATGTTTGGGATGAGCCAAACCTATGGTCAGTTTCTGTGCGCTGGGGTGATCGTCTTTACTGCCTTTAGCGGTGCCCTAAATGCGGGCCTACCCGTAATGTTTGACCGGGAGTTTGGATTCTTAAACCGTCTGCTGGTTGCGCCCTTGGCCTCGCGCTTCTCCATTGTCCTAGCTTCCGCCCTCTTTATTACAGCCCTGAGCCTGCTTCAGACGATCGCCATTGTTGCCGTTAGCTTCTTTTTGGGGGCAGGTCTGCCCAGTGCCCTAGGGCTAGGCGTCGTTGCACTCATTGTGCTGCTTCTCGTGCTGGGCGTGACGGCCCTAAGTCTGGGGCTAACCTTTGCCCTGCCGGGACATATTGAGCTGCTGGCCGTTATTTTTGTCACCAACCTTCCTCTCCTCTTTGCAAGCACTGCCCTAGTTCCCCTTTCCTTTATGCCAGCCTGGCTTCAGGTTGTGGCCAGTCTTAACCCCCTAAGCTTTGCCATCGAACCAATTCGCTATCTTTATCTCCACTCAGACTGGTCGTTTTCTAGCGTTGTAATGCAGGCTCCCTGGGGAAATTTATCCCTGGGAACAACTCTACTGCTGCTTGCAGGCCTAGATTTGCTTGCCTTGGTGGGAATTCAAAAGCTCCTCCAGCGCAAATTGGCCTGAAGCCTTTACCTTCTGGGCAACTCTGGGCGACTCGTAGCGACGCTTGGCAAGTCACCACGACTCGTTTTGGGCGACAAAGCTTAGGTGGGCTATCGAGTGTCCTATATGATGAGCAGCTTATCTTTTTGTAAAAGTTTGGAGGCATCCTGAGGTGCTAGCGGTCTAGCAAACAGATACCCCTGACCAAAATCGCAGCCAAAGGCGCGCAACTGCTGGAGCTGCTCTTCCGTTTCCACCCCTTCAGCTACAACGGTCATATCCAGTGACTTGGACAGGTTAATAATGGCTCGAATGATCTCTGTATTGCTGGTGCTGCTGGTCATTTGGTGTACAAAGGAGCGATCAATCTTGAGGGTACTCACCGGGTACTGATGAATATAGCTCAAAGAACAGTATCCGGTGCCAAAATCATCCAGGCTGAACTGAATCTGGAGGGCGCGGAGCTGCTCCCAGATCGTGCGGGCAATCTCTGCATTCTCAATGAGCGTGCTTTCCGTCAGCTCAAATTTAAGCTGATTGCCGCTGATGCCCGTCTCTAGCAAAATCTGACGGACGTGGCCTACTAGGGCGGGCTCTCTAAGCTGCTTGCTCGATAGATTGACCGTAATTTTCAGGGCGTGAGCCTCTGGAAATTCATCTTGCCAGGTTCGCAACTGAAGGCAGGCTTCCCGCAGCACCCACAGCCCCATGGGGATAATAATGCCCGTATCTTCCGCGACGGGAACAAATTCATCCGCTCGAATTAACCCCCGTTGGGGGTGCATCCAACGCACAAGCGATTCAAACCCGATGAGCTTGCGGGTGTCCATTTCTACGATGGGCTGGTAGTGGACGCAAAACTGCTGTCCGCTCAGGGCCTGTCGCAAATGGGTTTCAAGCTGTTGGCGGCTATAGGTTTCAGCATACATTTGCTGATCAAAAATGGCGTAGCGGCCTTTTCCGTTTTCCTTGGCCTGATAAAGAGCAATATCCGCATCCCGCAGCAAATCGACGGCTTTGGTATAAAGGGGCGAGCCAAGCACAATTCCAATGCTGGCTCCGGTAAAGATGGAGTTGCCGTCAATGGAAATCGGCGTTTTAAGTAAGGACTGTACCCGATCGGCGACCATCTGCACTTCGTCTAGGCTTCTTAATCCGTCCAGCAAAATGGTAAATTCATCCCCACCGAGGCGCGCGACGGTATCTCCACCGCGAATACACTGACGCAACAGGTCCGCGATCGCCATTAAAAGCTGATCCCCTATGCCATGACCGAGGCCATCGTTGATGAGCTTAAAGCCGTCTAGGTCAATAAACAGCACTGCAAACAAATGATTGGCCAGTCGCTTCGAGCGATGCATGGCCATGTCCACGCGATCCATAAAGAGCGTGCGATTGGGAAGTCCGGTGAGGGCATCATGGAGCGCGTCATGGAGGAGCTGCGCCTCAATCTGTTTGCGATCGCTAATATTGCGAATGATGCCAATCACCTGGTTGGGCTGGACGGGTACCAGTCTTGTTTCGTAGTAGACGTTTTGCTGGTTTTGCACCAAGGAATACTCTAGGCTCACCGGATTTTGTTTTTGGATGACCTGGGCGATCGCCTCTTCAAACAATAAAGCGACCCGCTCTGGCAAAAAAGTACGAATGGAGTGGCCCTGCCACTGATGGGGCGCAAGATATAGATCAGAACTATCCTGCACGCGGTAGTCTAAGAGCCCTCCCTCTCCCGTAACCCGAATAAAGACATCGGGAAAAGCCTCAAAAATTGCGGCCATTTCCGCGTTCTTTTGTCGCAGAACTTCTTCTACGGTCAGCTCGCTGGCTTCTTCAGGCTGTTTTAAGCGCTCTGAATTTGGGCGAGGCTGGGGCTCAAATGGCTTAATTGTTCCGCCAGGGGAGTCTGGGTTGGAAAGGTTTTGCTCTCGCTGCGGCGGGGCATTGAGAATTGAGGTATTGTTTCCAACCGGCCGAAAAGCGTGGGACTGTGCATCGCCTTGAGGCTTATTTCCTTGGGAAGCAATGAACTCCCCAAGAGTCTTGGCTGGGCTGTCTGAGCGTTCTGGGTTATCTGAGGGCTCTGGGTTATCTGAGGGCTCTGGGGTATTTGGGCGCAAGACTGCAATGAGGTGCTGTGGAATATAATCTCCATCGCGCCAGAGGGAGAGCGTGAGGTGTACCCGGCGATCGCGGCCAGCGCGACAGCGATGCTGCAAGTCCACAGCGGAGACAGACTCGTTCAGAAGCCTCTGAATTGACTGATGGGCTAGGGCAAGATCCGCGCTATGCACTAAACCACTGAAGTAGTTAAGCTGCATCAAATTTTGAACAGATTCACCCAGAACTTCGCCTAAGGCCGAATTTGCCAACAGAATTTGACCATCAAATGCGATATGCGCAAGGCCAATAGGAGCCTGCTCGAAGGAGAAAGACACTAAGCGTCACCCGATAGCAATGGTTGACAAAACTGGCAAGAAGGCGAATTAAGGGACATCCAAGACCCTTATATCAACAATTTGGCGACAAGATTTGGCGGGAAGGTTTGACGGCAAAATGTGACGGCAGACTCTCTAGACCCTAATCTGTGTAGCCTATGGAACAAGCCGGATTTCGGGTTAGGCGAGAGGCTAAAACAGCATCGCTGGGCCATCCTATCCGTGCAAAATCTTTGCAAAATGGGTCTAAGGAAAGACTACCCACAAATTGCACAGGGTATGCACGATAAAACAAGGTAAGGGGTGTTTTCAATAGGCAACTCTACGAAAATTATCAAAGAATCATAAAACAGCCTAGTTTAGAAATCTAGTCCAGAAATCTAGCCCAGAAACCTAGTCCAGAAATCTAGTCAATCGAAACGCCTCGGACGGTTGTGGGCTGACGACGCCCCGCGATGCGCGCCTGGGCTGCAAGGCGATCGCGTTTGTGATGCGCTTGGAAATGCTCTTGCCAGAGGGCGGGAGCATTGAGGCTATCGCCGCCGTGACTGGTGAGGCGTTGGCGCACTTGGCACAATACGGGCGTATTCACACAGAGTCCTGATACAATGACCTGCCCCTTAGTGAGTGCAGGTAGCTCTTTTAAAAGATCTCGACCAGCGGCCTCTACCCCGTACTTAAGGCTTTCCTGATCAACCGGGTTAACAATCCGCATGATGAACTGGCTCATGCACTGAGACAGCACATCGGAGTCGAGTTTTCCGGGGCGCTGGGTAATGAGGCCAACCCCCAGCCCAAACTTACGCCCCTCGCTCAGAATGGTGCGGATGACGGCCTTACAGCGCGAAGGCTCATGGGCTGGGGCAAAGCGGTGGGCTTCTTCGAGCAGGATAAACACCGGATAGGGAAGATAGTTTTCATCATCTGGGGTGTTGTTTTCCTTAAGGGTATTCATGCGAGCCTGATTCGCCTGACGCAGAATTGCGGCACAGATCACCTGCTGCTCTTCCTGGCTAATTTCATTCATTTGCAGTACGGTCACTTGCCCTGGCTCAAAGAGCGCCCTGGGACCAAGGTGCTCAAAAGCATGAAAGTAGGGAGAATTGGCCAGCCGCGTCAGCTTCCACTCTAAGGCACTGGCGGAGGAACCCTGCTTTTCGTTGCCGCTCTCGTCTTGAACAATATCCGCCTGGTAGACACAGTGCAGCAGGTCGTCGATATCCCATCGCTCATATTTCTTAGACTTGCGCAGGAGCGAAAAAGCTTTGTTGAGAATAGACTGCTGGCGATCGCTCATGTCCGGCAGTAGGGTCATCACATCGTAATAATCCAGGGACGAAAACCGAATCCGAATCTGGTCAGGATTCAGGATTTTGACCTGAGGCTGGTAGCCATCCTCTCCTTGAAAGGCAGGATGTCCTCGCATTCCTTCCAGGGTGCCGTACTCGCCGTGCGGATCAAAAATCAAGACGGCAGCGCGATTTTGGGGTAGCAATAACTCCTCAATCAGCACCCCTGCCGTATAAGATTTTCCCGAACCCGTCCCCGCCAAAATAGCCATGTGAGTGCTAACAATTTCCTTGACATCCAGCACCACGGGGACGCCCTGCCCCTGCCGCAGCAGCAGGTGGCCGATCTGTGCTGAACCTACCTCCCCCACGGCCTTTTTGTTGAGAATACTGGTGAGGGTTGGGTTATCCGCCAGATAAACCTTTGCCCCTGGCTCTGGGGGACGGCGAGGATTCATAAATCCCAGGCTAGGGTGAAAGTAGCCAATCACCTCAACGGCGACTTCATAAATTTCAGGGCTGGAATACTTAAACCCAATCAGCGCTGCGATCGCGCTGGGGTCAATTTCGCAGTCTGCAAAGATGCGGTCTGGGAGGTGATCCACTAGGCGGCAGGCTGCAACCTTGCCCAAAATGTCGAGAGATGGCCTATCTAGATCTGCTAAACGATAAAATACAAACTCACCAATTTTGATATGGTCAGTTTGAGCCGTAATAAACACATACTGATTCCCACTTTCCCCAGGCCCCTTCACGGTACCGATCGCAGATTGACTCTCCGGTAGACTCTCCGGCTGCCGCGTCACCGCCATGCTTTCTCCTCTAGGGTATGGAATTCTAAACCGTGGGTCTAAAGCGTGAAATTCTAAATAATTAGCACGAATTGCTGGCACAAGTTACTAGCACAAATTGCTGGAACAGTTTGCTGGTATAAATCGCTAGCAAAAAAAACTTAGTTTTTTAAGCTCAGTCCATCTTGTTCCAGACAATGCTTCAAAAACTTTTCATAGCGTCGAGCATACTGCGGATTTCGCTGTTTTGCTTTACCCAAGGCCGCGATCGCAGCGGGTAGCTCCCCTATCAAATAGCTGACATAGCCCATACCGTAATAGCTTGCTGCATGCTGGTCATCCAGCATCACCGCCCGTCGAAACGCCGCGATCGCCTGATTATGCTGCTGCACCTGCGTCAGCGAGATGCCTAGGCCGTAATAGGCATGAATTTCCCGTGGAGCAAGGCGCGCCGCCTTCTGAAAAGTAGTCACAGCATTCAAAAAATCCCCCAGGACATACAGCGCAGCCCCTAAGTTGCAGTAAAGCGACGCCTCATTGGGCTGTAGCTCGATCGCCTGACGAAAAATTTGAACCGCCCGCGCAAAATTTGACAAGCGATACTGCGCCACACCCAGTCCATTCAGCGCACTGACCCAATCAGGTCTCTTCTGCAACGCCCGCTCAAAGTTGTCGCAAGCACCCTGGAAATTTGACTGCTTCAGCTTGACAAGACCTCGCTGATGCCAGACGGTTGCCCAGGCTCGGTTAGATTCCGCCGCCTCTGACAAAGATGCAGCGGCAGTTGAGTTACGCTCTATTGGACTAGATTGAGAGCCTGGCTGATCAGAGCTTGGCTGGCCAGGGCTTGGTGGGTCAGAGTATGATTCGCCATGCTGAAGGGCAGTGTTTTCTTCTAAATTTTCTTCTAAACCCTTTTCAGGAAGATCGGTGAAGGAATTTAGAGACCGATCCTCTGACGAATGGCTAGAATGAACAGCATTAGAACGCAGGCTAGAATGCTCATCCATTGGGGGGCTGGAAACAGAACCAGGAATGGGCGGGTTTAGGTTTACGAGCTGATCTAGCTCATCGGCTAGGGCAAGCCCTTGCTGAAGCAGCCGGTCAGTGTGGGACAGGTCAGGACGTTGTGCAGCATTAGCGTCTAACGGATAGACCATTAAAGTCCGTGGGGCTGTTGTTTGGGTCTCGCCATTATCCATCTTTTTAACCTAATTTGCCTTAATCTGCCTGTTTTTTTAGTTCATCTAAACGCGCTTGTGCCGCCTGAATTTTTTGATCTAGCGCCTGAACTTTTTCGCTCAGCAGATCTCGGCCCACTTCCTGAGCCTGCTGCGCCCTGCGCTGGAGGCGATACTCATCGGTATTTTCTAGCTCTCGAATCTGCTGTTCAATATTAGCGAGTCTAAGCTGACTTTGTGTAATTTTACGAAGGATGCGTAGTAATTGAGCAGCAACATCTTCGCCTTTAATGGCGTCTGGGCCATTGGCCCAGGCTTCAAGAAGCGCCTTGAGCCGCTCAATGTCTTCCCGTTCGTAGGCTTGATTGACCTCTGCCATGAGGGCTTCTCGCCGCTCACGCTCCTCAGGGTCGGTTGCAAAGTCTGGGTGAATGGCCTTTGCTAGCTGGCGATAGAGCTGCTTTAGTTCTCCAGCATCAGGAGAGGGCTGCGCGGCAAGTAGGTCGGTGTATTCTTCAATTTGAGCATGAAGGCGCTGAAGCTCCTGTATCTTGACCCCCACGATTTTTAGATACAGGTGCTTAAAGGTCTGTAGTTCGGCCTGAAAGGTTGCTAGCTCTAGCTCGCGTTCAGCTAGGCGCACTTTTAGAGCAGCCAGCTCCGCTCGCTTTTGCTGAAGCTCCTGTTCTTCAGGACTCGGATCTCGAACTAAATCGCCCGTCATCAAATGCTGCAATCTACTTCAAGGGATGGATACTGTACTGTCTATTACTACCACACTAGCAATTATTGACCGAAGCCTAAGTTTAACGGGATTCAGTGCTCCTGAGACACCCATGCAGTGCCTTCCTGTGGCGCACTCAAAATTTTGGCCATACTGAGAAAAAATTCGCGGGAAGGGAAGCTGGGCAGATATGCTAGGTATTAAGCCTTGTCTTTAGAATGCATTAATGGGAATGCATTAATGGGAATGCTTTAATGCATCAAGTATGGCTGGGTTACTCAAGCTGGGTTGCTCAAGCTGAGTGGGTCAAAGAATCGGTTTGTCAAAAAATCGGTTCGTTAGAGCTTTTGCATGTTAACGAAAGAATCTCGAAAGGTAACTAGAACTGGTCATGGTGAAGCCTGTACAGCGTCCGAACTGCCCCAATTTTTCTTCAGGGCCTTGTCCCAAAAGACCAGGCTGGAGCTTAGAAGCCCTCAACGACGCGCTGATTGGGCGATCGCACCGTTCTAAGCCAGGTCGCGCCAAGCTTAAAGAAGTGATTACCCGCACGAAGGCGCTGTTGGGCATCCCAGACGACTACCTCTGCGGCATTGTGCCCGCCTCAGATACGGGGGCGGTTGAGCTGGCTTTATGGTCGCTTTTGGGGGCGCGTGGGGTAGATATTTTGGCTTGGGAAAGCTTTGGCGAAAGCTGGGTCACAGATTTACAAAAGCAGCTCAAGCTAGAAGACTGTCGCGTGCTGCGGGCGGACTATGGGCATCTGCCCGATCTCACCCAGGTGGATGGCGATCGCGATGTTATTTTGACCTGGAACGGCACAACTTCGGGCGTCAAAGTGCCCAATGACGCCTGGATTTCCGATCAGCGCCAAGGGCTGGTGATTGCCGATGCAACCTCCGCAGTGTTTGCCATGGATATGCCTTGGCCAAAGCTGGACGTGGTGACCTGGTCTTGGCAAAAGGCGATGGGTGGAGAGGCGGCCCATGGGATGCTGGTGTTGAGTCCTAGGGCCGTAGAACGCCTTGAAACCTACACCCCATCTTGGCCCCTGCCTAAAATTTTCCGGCTCACTAAAAAAGGGAAGGTAGACCGCGCCATTTTTGAAGGCGACACGATCAATACGCCTTCGATGCTCTGTGCTGAGGATGCCCTGGATGGTCTGAAGTGGGCGGAGCAGTTGGGGGGGCTTTCTGCACTGATTCAGCGATCTGAGGCAAATTTAGCGACGATCGCGACCTGGGTTAGCCAGACTGCCTGGGTCGATTTCTTGGCAGCTGATCCGGCCACGCGCTCAAATACATCTGTGTGCCTCAAGGTGATTGATCCCTGGTTTGTCGCGCTGTCTGAGTCGGAGCAGGCGCAAAAAATTAAGGAGTTGGTGCAGCTTTTAGACAAAGAAGCGATCGCCTACGATATTGCCTCCTATCGAGATGCGCCCCTTGGCCTCAGAATTTGGGCTGGTGCAACCGTTGAGCGTAGCGATTTAGAGGCATTGCTGCCCTGGGTTGACTGGGCCTATACCCAAGTCAAGGATGCTGCAAAGCATTCCCTGGGCGATCGCTCGGAATCAGCCTGAACTCCATCTGGGAAAAAGATGGAAGTTTTATCTCGCTACAGCGTCCTTGACAGAGCGTTAGGAAAAAATGGTTTCGATCGCCCGCAAAAATTTGTTTCAAGACTTGCCTCGCTTTATTGTGGCGCAGGCGGGCATTTTGTTTGCCGTGGGCTTGGTGAGTATTCAGACTGGCCTGCTTAACGGGTTTACGCGCTCCACTAGCCAGCTGATCAAAAGCGCCAATGCCGATATTTGGTTAGCGTCTAAAGATATTCGCCATCTTGAATTTACCCTCCCCATTCCCTACGAGCGGCTACAGCAGGCACGCGGGGTGCAAGGGGTAGAACGAGCCGAAGCGCTGATTACCCAGGGTTCGGTGTGGCGGTATGGGTCAGATGGCAGCGTTATTTCAAACGCGATCGCCCCGATTCGCGTGATTGGATTTGACCCCAACGGCCAGCTTTTCCAGCCCTTACCGCTGACGCAAGGTCAGCTCACCACGCTGACTCAGCCCTATACCCTCATTCTGGATCAATCCGATCTAAGTGCCCTATCTATTAAGGGCGTGGGCAATACTGCCGAAATTGGCTCCTATCGCGCCAGAGTTGTGGGCCTCACAAAAGGAATTCGCTCCATTGTGTCTAGCCCCTTTGCCTTTACGTCATTGCCCAACGCCAACGCCTATCTCACCTCCCCCATTGTGACCCCCCAAGCAAATCCGCCCACGCCACGCGCGCTAGGAGACAGCGATCGCATTACCTACGTCTTGATTCGGGCTCAGCCGGGTGAAAATATTGAGCAGCTCAAGCAGCGTCTAGAAGCCAATATCCCTGACGTGAAAGCGCTCACCCAAGCTGAACTCACCACCCTCACAGAAAACTACTGGCGTGAGAGTACGGGGGTTGGATTTATTTTGGGTCTGGGGGCTGTTGTTGGCGTTGTGGTGGGCATTGTAGTGGTAGGCCAGATTTTATATTCCTCCGTGACCGATCACCTCAAAGAATTTGGCACTCTTAAAGCAATGGGCTCCTCAGACTGGTTTATTTACAAAATCATCTTGGAGCAGGCGCTGTGGATGGCAGTCTTAGGGTACTTGCCCGGAATGGGCTTAGTTTTGTTGGTGGGATCCTGGACTCAAAAGGCGCAGGCCGTACAGATTCTTGTTGGCCCCATGACCGCTGGGGGCGTTTTTGGCCTTACGGTTTTGATGTGCTGCGGTGCAGCCATTTTTGCCATCCAAAAGGTGACGCGCCTTGATCCTGCGATGGTTTTTAAATCCTAATGGCAGGATCTAGTTGCGGGATCTCGTTCCACAATCTACTCGTTCCACAATCTACTCATTACAAGACCTAATGACAACGTGAGTTCGATGATGAACTTGAAACCCCTCACCCCAAACCCCTCTCCAAAAGGCGAGGGGCTTAAGAAGCTTAATTTTTAATTGCCCCTCATTCTCTACGAGGGAGAAGGAAGATGGGAGGATGAGGGGCGGTTGTTTTTTGTCGAACTCACGTAATCACAAGATCTAAGGACAGGGTCTAGCCACAGGCTCAACTCAGTAACCCAGCTCAGCCCGGTAAACATTCAGCCAATTCAGCAGTACACAATTTAGCAGTAAAAAGACTGGAAAGCTAAACTATCGAGACCCTAGCGTATGCCGTTTCCATTTATGGCGCAGCCCAAACCTGCTCAGGCTCCGTTCGACTCAGAATTTGCAATTCAGGCTAAAGGCATTGAAATGACCTTCCCAGGGGGAGATCAGCCCCTCCTAGTGCTTAAAGGGATTGACCTAAGCATTAAGCTGGGCGATATTCAGCTTCTCATGGGACCTTCTGGGTCTGGCAAAACGACCTTGCTTTCCATTTTGGGCGGCATCTTGACCCCCACTGCGGGTCAGGTGTTTTTGCTAGGACAAGAAATCACGGGGCTGCCGCGCAGGGAACTGGCGCGGTTCCGGCTGAAAAATATGGGCTTTATTTTCCAAGGGTTTAACCTTTTTCCAGCGCTTACGGCCTCGGAAAATATTGAGGCGGCGCTTAACCTAAAGGGCTATAAGCGGCGAGAGGCTCGCCAACAGGCTCAAAGGCTGCTGGAGCAGGTTGGACTGGCCGACAAAAGCAATAGTCTGCCCAATGACTTGTCCGGTGGACAAAAACAGCGCATTGCGATCGCCCGTGCCCTTGCCGGAAAGCCGCGCCTGATCCTTGCCGATGAACCAACTGCGGCCCTAGATTCCCAGCGCGGGAGAGCCGTGATTGAGCTATTGCGATCGCTGGCTAAAGAAGAAGGCTGTACGGTGGTCATGGTCACCCACGACCCGCGCATCATGGACATAGCAGATCGGGTTGTGTATGTGGAGGATGGAGCCATTTCACCAGACTCACCCTCTCACCCTTCGTAATTGCCCAGTAGCTCACAAGATCCAGGTTAATTCTTGCTCGGCTAATCCTTGATCAAGTTAATTTGGCCAGCGCCGAAAACGCTTAGACGACTGCCATCGCAGGAGATGCAGCGCTCTCTTGAGCGAGACTGGCTCGAATCGCGTCTACGTTTTGACGTGCATCGCCAAACAGCATGGCGGTATTTTCCTTGTAGAACAAAGGATTATCCACTCCGGCGTAGCCGCTGGCCATACTGCGCTTCATGACAATCACCTGCGCTGCATCCCACACTTCCAGTACGGGCATTCCCGCAATGGGGCTGTTGGGATCATCCAGGGCACTGGGGTTTACCGTGTCGTTGGCACCGATGACTAAAACCAAATCCGTTTTGGCAAAGTCTTCATTGATTTCGTCCATCTCTAGCACGATGTCGTAGGGCACGTTTGCTTCAGCCAGCAGCACATTCATGTGCCCTGGCAAACGACCCGCCACCGGATGGATGCCGAACCGCACCGTCACCCCGCGATCGCGCAGAATTCGCGTAATATCGGCTACCGCGTGCTGAGCCTGAGCCACCGCCATCCCGTAACCCGGCGCAATAATGACGCTGCGGGCATTGCGCAGACGCTCTACGGTTTCATCAATAGTCGTGGGGGTTGCTTCCCCTTCAATGGCCTTGGCGGCACCCTTCGATGGCCCAGAGCCAAAGCCACCCAAAATCACGCTGATAAAAGAGCGATTCATGGCGCGGCACATGATAAAGCTTAGAATTGCGCCACTGCTGCCCACCAGCGCTCCGGTAATAATCAGCAGGTCATTGTTGAGCATAAACCCCGCTGCCGCTGCCGCCCAGCCAGAGTAGCTATTGAGCATGGAAATCACCACGGGCATATCGGCCCCGCCGATCGCCGCGACCAAGTGCAGCCCCAAGAGACAGGCGATCGCCGTCATAATCAGCAGGGGCTGAAGTCCGGTGGACGCATCTAGACCCATAAACTGAACGCCCAAGACAAGCGTGCCCACCAAAAAGCCGATGTTCAGCAAATGGCGACCGGGCAGGGTGAGGGGTTTGCTGCTGATTAGCTCTCGCAGTTTGGCAAAGGCCACAATGGAGCCCGCAAAGGTGACTGCCCCAATGAAGACACCCAGATAAATTTCAATCTGGTGAATGGTCGCTTCAGCCCCCGTCAGTCCCGCTTCAGGGCTGAGGTAGTTGCCAATGCCAACCAGAACAGCAGCCAGCCCCACAAAGCTATGGAGAATAGCAACCAGTTCCGGCATGGAGGTCATGGCAACCCGTGAGGCTAGGACTGCCCCAATCAGGGCACCGGGTAAAATCATAGCCAACAGCGCGGCGTAGCCTGTTCCTGAGACACTGGCGCTCAGGGCGGTTGCACCGAGGGCAACAATCATACCGATGATGCCGTAGAGGTTGCCTTTGCGGGCAGTTTCTTGATTGGAGAGGCCAGCAAGGCTCAAGATAAATAGGCCGCTGGCTGCAATATAGGCGACGGTAACAAGACTATTATTCATGGGCTAAGGGTTGAATGGTGCGGGAGGTCGCTAAATGATTGTGATGAATTGAGTCAAAACTGCATCGTCAAAGCTGCATCGTCAAAACTGGATGCTGGCTGCGATCGCTATTTACGAAACATATTGAGCATCCGTTGGGTGACCCAGAAGCCACCAGCAATGTTGATGGTGCCAACCAAAATGGCGATCGCGCCCAGGACTGTCGTTGGAGCAGTAACAGGGCCAGAAATTTGCAGCATTCCACCCAAAATAATGATGCCGCTGATGGCATTGGTGACGCTCATGAGGGGCGTATGTAGGGCGGGAGCCACATTCCAAATGACCTGCCAGCCGACAAAACAGGCCAGCACAAACACAATAAAGTGAGACAAGAAGGACTCCGGTGCGCCAAGGCCAATCCCAATGAGCGCCGCACCGATCAGAATCATCCAAAGCCAGCCCTTGGACTTAGGTTCTGGCTTGAGCATGGCGGGTGCAGGGGCTTCTTTGGGCGCAGCGGCAGCAGGCAGCGGCGGTGCAGCAGGCTTGGGGGCAGGCCACTTGAGTTCTCCCTCATGGAGTACGAGGGCACCGCGCACCACTTCGTCTTCATAGTCGATGGTGTAGTGTTCAGCGCCGCCCATATCTTTGAGGAGGTGGCAAAGGTTGGTGCCGTAAAGCTGACTGGCTTGATTTGCCATGCGGCTCGGCAAATCCGTTAGCCCCACGATCGCCACATCGTGATACCGATAGATTTCACCAGGGCGGGTGACTTCGCAGTTGCCCCCCTGCTCGGCGGCCATATCTACAATGACTGAACCCGCCTTCATGCTTTCCACCATGTCGCGGGTGATGAGCTTGGGTGCTGGCCTCCCCGGAATCAGCGCGGTGGTAATGATGATATCCACATCTTTAGCCTGGGCGGCAAACAGCGCCATCTCGGCCTTAATGAATTCTGGGCTCATTTCCTTGGCGTAGCCACCCGCCCCAGAGCCATCTTCCTCAAAGTGCAGCTCTAAAAATTCCGCACCCATGCTCTCGACCTGCTCTTTGACCACAGGGCGCGTATCAAAAGCCCGGACGATCGCCCCAAGTCCACGGGCAGCTCCCAGAGCAGCCAAGCCTGCCACGCCAGCGCCAATCACGAGCACCTTTGCAGGCGGAACTTTGCCTGCTGCGGTAATTTGGCCTGTAAAAAATCGACCAAATTGGTTTGCAGCTTCAATGACAGCGCGGTAGCCTGCTAGGTTTGCCATGGAGCTGAGGGCGTCCATTTTTTGCGCTCGCGTGATACGCGGCACCGAATCCATCGCGATCGCTGTGGCTTGATTTGCGGCGAGCTGCTCCAATAGCGCTGGGTTCTGGGCAGGCCACAGAAAGCTAATCAGGGTTTGGCCGGAGCGCGTCAGGGTTGCTTCATGAACACCCAGGTCAGGATGCGCCTGGGGGGGACGAACCTTGAGGACAATATCGGCGATCGCCCAGAGCTGACGCGCATCGGGACAAAGATGGCAGCCTACGGCCTCATAGCTGGCATCAGAAAAATTAGCAGACAATCCGGCTCCGGTCTCCACCCAAACTTCAAACCCCATTTTCTGCAATACCTTTGCGGTATCTGGGGTAGCAGACACCCGCTGCTCACCAGGGTAAATTTCTTTAGGAACGCCGACTTTAAGTGACGTCTTTACCTGCTGCTCTGATGGTGCAGACGATGGGGTCGCTTCCGCTGCTATGGTCATGGGTTCTCCTTACTCTCAATACCTTAATTCGTGATCCAGTCATTCATGCGCCTTACCCACTGACTGGGCATTCATCTCCTGTCATTTCATTGAATGACCCGGAATTACAGTCGACAGACTGAAACAGCAGCAAACAAAATAGCAAAATGGCCTTAACCCAAAGCTTATGACGCATCCTAGACGATCCCCACTCTATCGGCGGGGCTTCGTAATGTGTCTTTATTGGAACGTTAAGTTTGATTTTCGATGGTTGCAAAAAATAAATTTCACGAATAGGGAGTGCAATTAAATCTAGCGACACGGAGCTAATCGCATAGAACTAATCGCATCGAACTAATCGCGTCAAACTAATCGCGCTGAATCCTCAGATGACTAACCCGTCCTCGTGGATCGAAGCTAATTTCGTAGCGAAGGAAGTGGGGACCCAGGGTATCACGCCCTAGGTCATAAACATAACGGTCCTCGGATGCAGCATCTGGTTTACCCAAAAGCGCTTCAACCTCAGCCTTAAACGAGCCAATCGGCAATAGGCGCTCAACGTCATTCATCATGGACAATCGAGGATTTTCGCGACCGTAGTTCCCCGCCTGTTTTTGCCACTCAGCGCTGTCAAACCGCACGGCCAGAAACGGCTGTACAGCAGTGCGGATCGCGACAAGTCCACCTATTGCCCCTAGCGCAATGACGGTGAATGTCGACATCAAAACAATTTTCTGGGTCTTAGTCAGAATATTCGTAAACAGACCCTAGCCTTCTTAATTAGATTGATGGGTTGGATTGATGGGTTAGGTTGATGGGCTGGGCTTATTTTAATTCAAGATAACCATTCCCTTAACCCCCAGCAATTCCAAATTCAAACTTTTCGGAGCCTGAAGCCCTTTATTTATCGCCTAAATCAAGCTCCATTGAGGAGACTTAATCGGCTGAAACGACGTGAATTTGTTCTGAATTTGGAATTGCTGCTTAACCCCCATCAATAGCTCGTATGATGGACAAAACCTTCATAACGCTTGATTGTTCTAGTGCGATCGCTTTCTATGAAAACCGAATTTCAGCTACCCGCAACTAACTGCGTGCCCCTATCCCTTCAAGTCTCCGTGGTGATTCCGGTCTATAACGAAGTGGAGAGCGTGCCCCATTTGTTGGAAGCGATCGCGCAGACCCTTCAGACCGCAGGCATCAGCTACGAAATAGTGGCGGTGGACGATGGCTCAACAGACGGCACCACCCTCTTGCTCAAGCGACTCGCCCAGGAACGTCTGGACTTGCGCGCCGTGCTCCTGCGGCGTAACTATGGGCAAACCGCCGCCATGTCCGCCGGGTTCCATAACGCCAAGGCACCTATCATCGTCACCCTAGACGGAGATTTACAAAACGACCCCACGGATATTCCCAAGCTGCTGGCAAAGCTAGAAGAAGGATATGACCTGGTGAGCGGCTGGCGGAAGAACCGTCAAGATGCAGCCCTGACTCGATTGCTGCCTTCAAAGTTGGCTAACGGACTGATCAGTAAAGTCACAGGCGTTGCACTCCACGACTACGGTTGCTCTCTCAAAGCCTACCGCGCCGAACTGGTGGCCGACATGAACCTCTACGGCGAACTCCATCGCTTCTTGCCCGCCCTCGCCTTTATTGAGGGTGCCAAAATTGCGGAATTGCCCGTCAGCCACCATGCCAGACAGTTTGGAGCCAGTAAGTACGGGCTGAGCCGCACCTTTCGGGTGCTGATGGATTTGATGACCATCTACTTTATGAAGCGGTTCTTGACCCGACCGATGCATGCCTTTGGCTGGTTTGGGCTGGTTTCTACGTTGGTTGGCTTAGGGTTGGGGCTGCACTTAACCTACGTCAAACTCTTTCTAGGGGAACCTATTGGCCAGCGACCTTTGTTGACCCTGGCCGTCTTACTGGTGCTGGCGGGGCTAGAGCTATTCTGCTTTGGGCTACTGGCGGAGCTTTTGATGCGGACATACCACGAATCCCAGGGACGGCAGATCTATCGGGTACGGGAAGTGGTTGAGTCACCGCCAAATGCACAGGCTGAGTCGTAGAGAGATTTCTTTGGGGTGGGGTTTATTTCCCATGAAACATCTGATTCCAATCGCAACTCGCCGCACCCTTCACGCCAGTCGTCGCTGGATAGAGGATTTTGTCAGGGGCGATCGCCGTCATTTTGCCCGGTCTACGTCAAACCATCCCCAGTCAGACGCAGCCTTTCCGCCGCAGGTTACGATTACTCAGCCAATTACGGTCAGCCCTTTGGTCGCCAATAAGGTTCATAACCTAACCTTGGCTGCTCAATGTATCAACACTGTTGTGATAAATCCTCAGCAGGTTTTTTCCTTTTGGGCCGTAGTGGGATCACCCACTCGTCGTCGGGGCTACTTACCGGGACAGGTGCTCATTCGGCAAATCCTTCAGGCTGACTATGGGGGAGGGCTATGTCAACTGTCGGGACTCCTCTACCAGCTTGCCCTCACGGCGGGGCTACCGATTCTGGAGCGCCACACCCATTCCGTAGATATCTACACCGAAGCAACGCGCTACACTCCCCTAGGGTCAGATGCAACAGTGGCCTATGGGTACAAGGATCTGCGGTTTGTCAACACCCTAAACCATCCGGTTTGTGTTGAAATCACGGTTGCGTCAGATTCCATTACCGGACGACTCTGCACAGAAGCGGCGATCGCACCTTATCAGCTTGAGTATCTTGCCAAAGATCTAGAGCACAGCATCGAAGTAGAAATCCTCCGCTGGACTCAAGACCGCACTCAATCCCAAAGTTTAGGAAAATGTCGCTATCTCCGCCCAGAAAAATCGCCCACCTGATCTTCTTCCAGCGCGATAAGGGGGTAGCCAGTTTACTTAGAGCCTGAAGGTAGCAAGCTCGTCTTCTGAGGCAGTCTCTGGAGAAATACTCTGTCCGCTGCGCGTCTCGCTCTGCTCATCATTCAGTGTGGAGGTGCTCGTGACGGTAATCGGTTCCCGCTGAATTTGAATCTGAGTAATGAGATCAGAAAGCTGAACCTGAGGGTTTTGATCCAGTACCGCCAGTAGGTTGACAAAAGCCGTGATGGTGTTGCGAGGCGTGCGGAAGTAGGCATCACCAATACGCTGAGAGCAGTGCGCCATAAATTGCTGAATGCCAGCATCCTGCATAAGATAGCGTGCTGGTTCGCCAGAGGAATAGACATGGCGGATATTGCACAGCAGCACGTAGAGGTCTTCGGGACTGAGGTTGGTGAGCCGAAGGACGGGGCCGCTGTAATCCACAAGGCCGTTGACGGCAAAGGTATTGAGGGTCAGACGAGACTGGAGGGCGGGGTAGCTGTACAGCCCTCGGCGGGTATCGGTCAAAAATTCTGGGGTGCCGCCCAGCAGAATTCCTAAGCCCACGGCAGTGCCCTGCAAAATATCGTTGAGAATTCGTAAGATCTGCTCGTAGTTGCTTTTGCGGGCTTGGGTGTTGGAGAGCTTATACAGGTTGACTAATTCATCGAAGCAAATCAATAGGCCACCGTAGCCCGCCAGCCGAACGAGCTGGGCTAAGAGCTTGAGCTGGTCGTAGACGTTGGTGTCATCGACGATGGTGCGCACGCCCAAAGCCTGACGTGCTTCAAGTTTGGAGCTAAATTCGCCCCGCAGCCAGCGGACTGCGCTGGTCTTGAGGGCTTCGTCGCTGGTGTCATGGCCACGCCAGTAGGCCGCAATCACTTCGGCAAAGTCGTAGCCGCCCACCATTTCTGAAAGATGGGCCAGCCGCTCCCGAATGATGGCTTCTGGGCTAAGACTGCGATCGCGTCCTTCGGTGATGGCTGAGGTAACAAAGCGCTCCACCACGCTGGCGAGGGCACCCCCATCGGGCTTGGCGCGGGTGGAGAGGTTCCGCATGAGTTCGGTATAGAGCGATCGCGCTTGTCCCCCCGTGGCGTGGAGACGGCGATCGGGGGTTAGGTCAGCATGGGCGGTGACGAGCTTTTCCTGAAGGGCAATGGAGCGCACGAGGGACAGAAAAAAGGTTTTGCCAGAGCCATACTCACCAATCACAAACCGAATGGCTGCACCGCCTTCATGAATCCGCTGCACATCCTGAATGAGTGCAGCCAGCTCCCCCGCTCGCCCCACCTGAATCAAGTGGAGCCCCTTACGCGGAACCACTCCAGCCCGTAGGGGCTGAATAATCGCCTCGCGCTCTTTTGCCTTGACAGGAATTGCTGTCACCGGAATTCTTTCACTCATGTCAGCAGACCTCCCAACACATCTGGATTTACCTCAATCGGGTCATCACCTTCGGTCAGGACTTCGCCACAGCGCTCTAGGGCAGCTTCATTGATCAGCTCCAGCGCGCCATCGAGCAATAGCGCTTGTTGCTGAGCGATCGCCATTAAGTCTTCCCGTTTCCAGGTTGGCTGCTGACGGAGAACGATTAGGAAAGAAGCATGGGCTTCATCCAACAGACCTGCTGCGGGGGAAAGGATCGCACTGCGCTGATGAGGAGTTTGCAGCACAGCGTCTGGACTTATAGAGGCTTGGGTAGGAGATTGAATGTTGCCAAGCGAGTTTGGCCGCATCTCTTCTTCTGTAAAAATGGGCTGAAGTAGCTGAGCAGCGGCAGCGGTTTCAGCTTGCTTCTGATAGATCAGAGAAAGATCCAGAGCCAAGGATTCGGAGGGAGCTGTCTCTGAAGAGGCTTCTGATTCTTGAGCTTGTTGGGAAGGAACCGTTGTGTGAACGGTGTCTGGAACTGCTTCAGGCAGCTCGACCTTTGAGGCGCGTTTTTTGCGAGGACGCTTTTGAGTGAGCTGAGAAACTTGAGCCAATAGCGCCGCACTCTCGGACTGGAGCTGTACTAGCTCAATAGCCCGATCCGTTGCAAGCTGATTCAGCTCAGAAATCTGAGTTTCGGCTTCAGCTCGCTTTGCAACGGCGATCGCTAGCTCTTGTTTTACCTTAGCAAGCTGTTTGCGAAGCTCTTTTAGTTGCTGCTCTGGTGAGGGCTGCTCTGGTGAGAGATGTCCCTCCGCCGGACTACGGGATGAGCGATAGGCGCGCCAACCCCAAAGGGTGACACCCAGTACCCCACCGATTAAGAGATCTCGTAGCATGTCATGCGTCTTTCAAAAATTTTGCAGATCAGGTTTTCCCTGATCAGAATTTGCAGACAGGATAGCGCGAAGTTGGCGTCAGTGGGTAAATTCTAGAGCTATCCCAGAAATGATTTGCCCCTAGACGCATTCTGGGAGAGGTCATATCGCTAGACGCGAGTCGCACGATTAGCGGTGACGCGCTCTGCTTCTCTCAGCTTCTTGCCACGCCAGAAAATTTTAAGGGGCGTTCCGGCAAAACCCAACACTTCCCGGAACTGCTTTTCAACGTAGCGTCGATAGTTGTCCTTAAACATATCGGGGCTGTTCACAAATAGGGCAAAGGTCGGCGGTGAGGTGCTGACCTGGGTGCCGTAGTAGATTTTGCCCTGTTTCCCCCGTCGGTTAGTGGGGGGCGTATGCCAGCTCACGGCTTCTTCTAGCACTTCATTCACGACTGAGGTGCTGACGCGGCGCTGGTGCTGTTCGGCGGATTCGTCGACCAAGGCCAAAATTTTATCGATTCGCTGGCCAGTCTTGGCGCTCACAAAAATCATCTGCGCCCAGTCCATAAAATTGAGCTTGGCGCGCACCGTTTTTTCAAATTCGTAAATGGTGTTGTTATCTTTTTCGATCACATCCCATTTGTTAACCACCAAAATACAGGCACGACCTTCTTCAATAATGCGTCCGGCGAGGCGCTGCTCTTGCTCGGTGACGCCTTCTTCCGCATCAATCACAAACAGCACCACATCGGCTCGCCGGATGGCCTTAAAGGCACGGTTGATGGCAAAAAATTCGGTGCCGTATTCAATGCTGCGTTTGCGCCGCACCCCAGCAGTATCAATGAGGCGGTAGCGTTTGCCATCTCGCTCAATAAAGGTATCAATGGTGTCCCGCGTGGTGCCGGAGATAGGGCTAACGATAGAGCGATCGCTGCCCACAAAGGCGTTGAGAATACTGGACTTGCCCACGTTCGGACGGCCAATAATGGCGACCTTAATTTCGTCATCTTCGGCTTCCCCGTCCACCTTGGGCGGCAGGTGTTCTATGACCTGCTCTAGTAGCTCGCCCGTCCCGTTGCCGTGAATGCCGGAGATCGGCCAGGGTTCCCCCAGGCCTAGAGTCCAAAACTGACCAGCCTGAGCCAGACCCTGCTGGGCAGACTCGCACTTATTGACTGCCAGCACGACCGGGACACTCTGCTGTCGCAGCCACTGGGCTACCTCCACATCTGCATCCATTAGGCCTTCTCTGCCGTCTACGACAAAAATGGCCACGCTAGCTTCAGAGAGCGCCGTCATCACCTGCTGGCGGATGTAGGGCAAAAACTCACTGTCGTCATCAAACACCAGACCGCCTGTATCAACGACCATAAAGTCGCGATCGCCCCAGTAGGCAGGACGGTACGTGCGATCGCGGGTCACCCCGGCCTCATCATGGACAATGGCGTCCATCATGCCCGTCAAGCGATTGACGAGGGTAGATTTGCCGACATTTGGACGGCCAACAATAGCAACAACGGGAAGTCCCATAGGGAAAAACTCTCTTCGCTTAGATAATGTGCAGGTCAAATAATATGCAAGCCCTGGCTCGTCATCAGTGTCAGGGATTCGGTACCTTACGTCTCTGGGTGAAAACGTTCGTGGATGACAACATGGTCAAATCGCTCTGTTGTACTGGCCCATCAACCCACAGATCGCTTTGTGCTACCGTTCAGCTTCAATAGTTTAGCCTGTTTGCCTGATATCCTGCTGCTTTTCGCTCCAGCTACGGTCTGCTTTTGGTGATTTTGTGGTAATGCTTTAACTTCTGATTTAACGTTTAGCTTGAGTTGAAGATTGCGCCGAGGGATCGGGTGGCGGGGTTGCCTATGCCGAGACATTCTGTGGCTCAGGAAACAGGGTAGGATTGCGGTTAGCCTTGTTTTTGAGTTTTTAACTCCCTAGTTTTTAACTCCCTAGTTTTTAACTCCCTGTTTTTTAACTCCCTAGTTTTTAGCTTCCTAGCTTTTAATTCCCTTCATTTTTACCCAGTCCATGAGCGCCCCCGTCCTAACCCTTCAGTCTTCTCCTGACTCTGACGAAACCACCTGGCACATTAACCCAGGCCAAGCTTCTGGCCTGCGGGGCACCATTCAAGTGCCGGGGGACAAGTCTATTTCCCATCGTGCACTCATGCTTGGCGCGATCGCTCAGGGTGAAACCCAGATTCGTGGGCTGCTGCTGGGCGAAGACCCGCGCAGCACGGCTGCCTGCTTTCGGGCAATGGGGGCTGAAATTTCTGAACTCAACACAACGCTGGTCACGGTGCGGGGACTAGGGCTGGGTAAGCTGCAAGAGCCGAACCAAGTCTTAGACGCCGGAAACTCTGGCACCACGCTGCGTCTCATGATGGGCATTTTGGCCTCCCACCCCGACCGCCTCTTTACCGTTACGGGCGATGCTTCCCTGCGATCGCGTCCTATGGGTCGGGTGGTCACGCCGCTCCGACAGATGGGAGCACAAATCTGGGGGCGCAAAGGCGATACCCTAGCCCCTCTAGCCATTCGGGGGCAGCAGCTTCAGCCGACCCACTACCACTCCCCCATCGCCTCTGCCCAAGTGAAGTCTGCGGTGCTGCTGGCCGGACTTCTAGCCGAAGGCCAAACCACCGTCACCGAACCAGCCCTTTCCCGCGATCATTCCGAACGGATGCTCCGCGCCTTTGGGGCAAAGGTCACAGTGGATCCAGAAACCTGTAGCGCAACGGTCACAGGGCCTGCGTCGCTTTTTGGTCAGTCCGTGGTGGTGCCGGGAGACATTAGCTCTGCGGCCTTTTGGCTGGTGGCGGCCGCTATTGTGCCCAACTCGGATCTGTTGATTGAGAATGTGGGCGTTAACCCCACACGCACGGGCATCTTAGACATTTTGCTGGAGATGGGCGCAGACATCACCCTAGAAAACGCCCGCGAGGCAGCGGGAGAACCCGTCGCAGACCTGCGCGTTCGCTCTAGTAAGCTCAAAGCCTGCACCATTGAAGGCTCTATTATTCCGCGCCTGATTGATGAAATTCCGGTGCTGGCGGTGGCGGCGATCGCCGCCCAGGGCACCACCCTCATTCGAGATGCCCAAGAACTGCGGGTCAAGGAGAGCGATCGCCTTGCAGCCATTGCCTCCCAGCTTAACCGCATGGGTGCCAGAGTCACGGAAACCGCAGACGGCCTAGAAATTACGGGGGGTGGAGCGCTTCAGGGGGCTGAGGTGGATAGCTTCACCGATCACCGTATTGCCATGAGCTTGGCGATCGCTGCCCTATATGCATCAGGCACTACCACTATTCATCGCGCCGAGGCGGCGGCTATTTCCTATCCGGTCTTTGCCGACACCCTGCGATCGCTCTTTTCTTAACGTGAGGTCGATGATGCATTTGAAGCCCCTCACCCCAAACCCCTCTCCCAAAGGCGAGGGGCTTAAGAAACTTGATTTTTAATTGCCCCTCCTTCTCCCTAAGGAGAAGGAGGATGGGAGGATGAGGGGGCGTTGTTTTTTGTCGAACTCACGTTTTCTTAATCACCCGCCCAAGAAGCTGTGCAGCTTTACGTTAAAAAGCGCCCCAACGTTGGGGCGCTTTTTAACGTCAGTATTGAGAGCCTGGATTTGAGAGCTTGGAGTTAGAAAAGCTTCAAGCTCAATGAGCGCAGAGCAAGATTGCCTGCAATCTACATAATATCTGCCAAAATTGCGTCCAGTTCTGAGAGGGCACCTTGCTTCTTGTCTTGAGGTGGAGCAGCCACCGGAAGGGTTGCCACCTTATGGTCAACCTTCTCATCAATTAGATTCGGGATCTTCGAGAGCTCAGCAGTAACCTGCTCAGCCACTTCTTCAATCAGCCCGTTGGTGCTGTTGAGCTGATTTTGCAGGCTGATCAGCTGCTCAGACTGAAGCTGAGACAGGCTGGGGTCAACCTTAGGCAAACTGCCGAGCTGAGACTGAAGGGCTTCAATTTGAGCCTGAAGGGGCGAGAGCGCCGCCTGCACTTCCTGCTGAATAGAGGCAGGGTCGGGGGTTGCCACAGCCGCATTAATCTGGGAGTCCTGGACGGACTGATGAACTGCCTGTACCTGATCTTGGGTCTGCTCAATAGACTGCTGGAATCCAGCAATCTCAGCAGAAAGCTGAGCTGCAATGTTTTCGAGTTTTGCGTTGAGGCTGCTGACTTCACCCTTCACGCCCTGAATTTCTTCAGGATTTCCGACCGTAGCACTCGATACAGGCTGGGCGGCGACCCGTTCTTCCAGGGAAGCAAGCTGTTGCTGTACAGGCATCACGAGCTGAATCAGCTCGGCACGCAGCGGCTCTACATCAATGGGGGCAGGTGCTTCAGAGCCGCTATTGGCGCTCTGGACTAGGCGAGACTCTAGATCGCCGAGGTGATGCTGGAGTGGGGTTACTAGATTTTGGACTTCACTTTTTACTTCGGCACGGAAGACATCTAGGTCAACGGCAGGGGCCGATGCGCTCGATGCTGCGCCAGCGCTAAGCTGGACAATGCTGGCCTTCAATGCCGCAATTTCCCCTTCAAGGGGGGTGGGATCGTAGGCTGCAACGGCTGCACCCGAACCCGCTTCGCTTGAAAGGTTACGAAGCTGCTGGTTAAAAGCTTCCAGGGACTGCGAGAGGTCGAGCTGATGGTTGCGGAGCTGCACAATTTCTTCGGACAGGTGGCTCACATCTGCACCACCGGGGGCAGCGCCCTGCTGAATCTGCACCTCTAGGGCAGCAACCGTCTCAGAGAGAGAGGCGATCGCATTTTCAACTTGCTCAGTATTAGAAAGACCCACATCACCGGAGCCGTCTGCAGAACGACCGCGCACGCCCTGAATTTCCGACGACAGACGTCGCTGAACTTCTGTGATATCTAAGAGGGTTTGCTGACGGGTCAGCTGATCCAGCCGCCGCCGATTAAAATAGTTCAGCGCTACTGCGAGGGTGAGTGGCGCCGCTGCATAGAGAGCAGACTGCTTGGCAAGAATCGCCAGTGTCCCTGCCGCTGCACCGATTCCTGCGGCAATTTCTAAAACTTGAAATTTAACGTTTTTATTAATCATGTCCTCCAGAATCTCTTCTGGATTACGTTTACGTTCTGTCATACACTACCCTTCCCGATGATGCCCTATTATAGTTCCCCAACAGATAGGTGGAATATCATATCCGTCAATCTTGGACATTCATTCTGATATTCTGCTGAAGAAAAATTGACTGACGCCGACTATATGACGTCAATCATTAAAGTCATGATAAGGCTATGTAATGCAATGTTGAGGGAGAAAAGGCTTCTTGCAAGAGAGAACGTAAATGCCGATGCTTTGAGCTAATTCGCCAAGTACGAAGCAATGACCCGAATCGACTACCCAAATCGACCTGCAACATAATCGCGGGTTTGAACTTCACGGGGATTGGTAAAAATATTGACCGTATCGTCAAATTCAACCATATAGCCCTGTTTTCCGCCGCGTTCGGTCGCCTGAACATTAAAAAAGGCCGTTTTGTCAGAAATTCTTGACGCCTGCTGCATATTGTGCGTCACAATCACGATGGTGTACTGCTTCTTTAGCTCATTCATCAACTCCTCAATTTTGAGGGTCGAGATGGGGTCGAGGGCTGCGCAGGGTTCATCCATTAGCACCACATCAGGCTGGACGGCAATGGTGCGGGCGATGCAGAGTCGCTGCTGCTGCCCCCCGGAGAGAGCTGCCCCACTCTGCTTGAGCTTGTCTTTCACTTCATCCCACAGTACGGCTTGGCGCAACGACTGCTCTACAAGCTCATCCAAATTGCCCTTAAACCCATTAATTCTAGGGCCGTAGGCAACATTGTCATAGATTGATTTAGGGAAAGGATTTGGCTTTTGAAACACCATTCCAATGCGGCGGCGCACCAAAACCGGATCGACACGACGACTATAAAGGTCTTGATTCTCGTGATAAATCTGACCCTTGATATGAAAGCTTTCAATTAAGTCATTGAGACGATTAAAGCAGCGGAGTAGGGTGCTTTTACCACAGCCAGAGGGGCCAATAAAGGAGGTGATTTTATTGCGGGCAATCTTAAGGGAAACATCTTTAACGGCTAAAAAAGAGCCATAGTAGATATTTAAGTTAACCGCTTCAAGGGCAACTTCATCGGCCTGGGACTGGCCTTGAATATGGGTTTGAGGGGAAGAGTAAGTCATAGGAAGAACGCTTTAAAAGGTTTTGCGACGCAGGGCAAAGCGAGAGATAACGCTTGTGGTTAACACCAGCAGCACCAAAATCAAAGAAGCCGCCCAAGCAAGCTGTTGCTGATTCTTGAAGGGAACTGTGGCGAAGTTAAAGACCAAAACCGCCAGGGAAGGTGTTGGCTGCGTCAGGCTATTGGGCCAAAACTGAGTAAACAACGCGGTAAAGATGAGCGGCGCAGTTTCCCCAGCGGCTCTGGCGATCGCCAAGGTCACCCCTGTAATAATGGTCGGAATAGCTGCTGGCACCACAATCATCAGCACAGTTTGATACTTTGCCGCGCCCACCCCTAGCGCAGCCCAGCGAATTTCTTGAGGCACAATTTTGAGAGCTTCATCTGCGGTGCGGATGATGGTAGGCAGCATCAAAATAGAAAGCGCTACTGCGCCCGCATAGGCAGAAAAGGTCTTAGTGGTGTAAACCAAGGCCCCGTAGACAAACACCCCCAAAATAATGGAGGGCACCCCGTTGAGGACATTAGTCGCAAATCGAACCCAGCGACCCACGATGGGGTGGCTAAACTCAGCAAGAAAAATGGCTGCACCCACCCCAATGGGGACACTAATGAGAGACGCTAGCCCAACCATTAATAAAGTGCCAACAATTGCGTTAGCAATGCCCCCTCCCTTGACCATTGGCGGCGGCGGTAACTGAGTAAAGAGGTCAAGACTCAGGCTGCCAAACCCTTGGATTAAGACGTAGGTGAGGACAGCCAAGAGCGGGATTAAGGCAATGACCACAAACGCGCCCGCAACGACGGTCAAGACTTTGTTAAGAAGCGATCGTCGATCAGAGGACTTCTGAGACAGGTACATAGCACAAACCAATCAAGGGTATCTAGGGCAACAGACAAGCAAAGGATCAGAAAAATAAAGCGCTATAGCAGTCGAGAGCCAAAACAGTCGAGAACCAAAACAGCCGAGCGCCAGGACAGTCAAGAGCTAGAACTTTTGAATCTTACCGACCACCCACTGAGCGGCAATATTAACGAACAAGGTGAGAGCAAACAAAATAAGACCGGCATACATCAAAGCCGACACCTGAAGACCACTGGCCTCAGCAAACTGGTTGGCCAAGAGTGAAGAGATGGTATTGCCCGGTGCAAACAAAGAAACATTAATGTTGTTGGAATTACCAATCAGCATGGTGACGGCCATGGTTTCCCCCATCGCTCGCCCCAGCGCCAGCATAATCGCGCCCACAATGCCGGAGAACGCAGCCGGAAGCAGAACGCGGATGATGGTTTCCCAGCGGGTTGCCCCCAGCCCGATGGAAGCTTGACGCAATTCGGGGGGGAGGGAGGTCAGAGCATCCCTGGAAATAGCCGTAATTGTGGGCAAAATCATAATCGTGACCACCAAGCCCGCAGGCAGCAGTCCAGGCCCACCCGGACTGGTTCCAAAGAACGGAATCCATCCTAGGGTTTGGTGCAGCCATTCGCTGAGGGGGCGAATCAAGGGAATAAGTACAAAAATACCCCACAGTCCGTAAACGACACTGGGAATCGCCGCGAGCAACTCAACCAAGAAAACAAGTACCGTTCTGAAGGAAACGGGCAAAAAATCTTCGCTCAAAAAAATAGCGGAGCTAACCCCAATGGGAATCGCCAGCAAAAGCGCTACAAAAGAGGTCATCATGGTGCCGTAAATCATGGGCAGGACACCATAATTGTCTCTGACCGGATCCCAGCTTTGCTGAAAAATAAAGCTCAACCCAAAGGTCTGGATGGCAGGGATTGCCTCCGTTCCCACCTCAATGGTGATCAACACCAAGATCAAAGCAATGGAGAAGGCAAATAGGCGGGTAATCCAGATAAAAATGTTGTCTAGAATCTGTCCTGGGTTTGACCCGGACTGAACTAATTGGGTTGGCTTAGCAAGCTGAGTAACCATGACAGTCTGGAGAATGGGGCAAAGGATTTGGTCAGAGAGTGGATGAAATCATCCTGCAATGTTTGCGGATGGTCAGATGATTCAGAGTTAGGTGATGATCAGATGCTTCAGGGACAAGACCGCTGTGGATTGAAAGCAACAAGTCCCTGATGCAACCTGAACTTGGCAAGCTGTCGGGGGTAACCCTCAACAGGCGCAAACTATGGAGATTCTATCTGGAGCCTTATCTATCTGGAGCCTTATCTATCTAGAGACTATTTAGATGAGATTACCTCTGCAGCAGCCTTGACCTTTGCAGTGACGTTTTCAGGCAGTGAAATATAGCCCAGTTCAGGACTGACCTTTTGACCTTCGCCTAAGGTGTAGTCGAGGATAGCTTTGAGGGCTTTCACCTTATTGGGGTCGTCATAGGTCTTGTAGGCGAGCAACCAAGTGTAGGTGACGATGGGGTAAACATCATCCCCCTCAGGATCTACAATTTTCGCAACCAAACTGTCTGGCAGCTCTGCACTGGCTAGCGTGGCCTTTGCAGATTCATCAGAAGGGGCGATAAACTTACCAGATTTATTTTCAAGGGTGGCAAAGGGTATCCCATTTTCTCTGGCATAGCCGTACTCAATGTAGCCAATGGATCCTTTGTTTTGCTGAACTTGGGCCGTGATGCCTTCATTTCCCTTAGCACCTGTGCCTACTGGCCAGTTTACGGTTTTCCCTTCGCCCACTTTTTCCTTCCATTCGCTGCTCATGGCGCTCAGGTACTGGGTAAAAACACCCGTAGTACCGCTGCCATCGGACCGATAGACCACGTTGATAGCAGCGTCGGGCAGCTTGAGGTCAGGGTTAGCTTTGGCAATTGCTGGGTCATTCCACTTGGTGATTTTACCCAGAAAAATATCAGCTTGGGCCTGTCGGGAGAGCTTAATTGGCGCGGTCGCTTCAGGGAGGTTATAAGCGAAAACAATTGACCCAGCGGTGAGCGGTAGCTGTAGCGCACCTCTGGCGATCGCTTTGGCATCTTCATCCTTGAGAGGAACATCGCTAGCGCCAAAGTCTACGGTACCGGCCTTGAACTGATTGACTCCTGCGCCACTCCCGACCGACTGGTAGCTAACGGTGACCGAAGGGTTGGTTTTGTTGAAATCTGAGAACCATCGTTGATACAGCGGGGCAGGGAATGTTGCGCCTGCGCCACTCAGTGTTACGTTTTCGGTTACGACAGGGCTTGCCCCGCCACCAGAAGATGCAGTAGGAGCATCAGATTGTCCGCCACAGGCAGCCAAACCAAGGGTTAAAGCCGCCGCAGAGGTGGTAATGGTCCAACGAATTGCTCTAGAACTCAAAAGCATCTGATTTTTGTTAGTTTTTCAACATCAATGGATGGCTGCAATGTTACAGACATTTTGTTAAAAATCATACAGACTCTAAGTAAAGAGTAGGTTAAGGAGACTGGTCTTGGTCTGTAGAATTGTACAGAGCGAGGGCTTTTGAGACGATTATCCCCTAAATAATTGAGTGTTGCAGGCTTAACCTAAGCTTTACTTGGACGGTGTAGTTTTATACTGCTGATCAGTCTAGGGTTAGACAGGCATTCTGCTCGGCTTGCATTCTTGACTTCTGTCTAAATTGTTGATCGCTAAAAATATCCCCATGATCTCCACCACTGCTGCTGCGACCCAACACACGCTCCAGACTGAAAACCTCTCGGTTTACTATGGCAACACGCTAGCGGTCAAAAATGTGTTTTTGGATATTCCCAAAAATCAGATTACGGCGTTGATTGGGCCTTCAGGCTGCGGGAAAAGTACGGTTTTGCGGTGCTTCAACCGCATGAACGACCTTGTCCCCAGCGCTCGCATTGAGGGGAACGTTTTGTTCCACGGCACCAATCTTTACGACAAGCGAGTAGATCCGGTCATGGTGCGGCGGCAGATTGGCATGGTATTTCAAAAGCCGAATCCGTTTCCCAAGTCGATTTACGAAAATATTACCTTTGGTGCCAAGATCAATGGATACAAGGGAAATTTAGACGAACTTGTCGAGCGATCGCTAAAGCGTGCTGCCCTCTGGGATGAGGTCAAGGATAAGCTCAAGGCCAGCGGTCTGTCTCTATCCGGCGGTCAGCAGCAGCGGCTTTGTATCGCCAGAACGATCGCCATTGATCCAGAGGTCATTTTAATGGATGAGCCCTGCTCGGCCCTTGACCCTATCTCCACGCTGCGGGTCGAGGAGTTAATGAACGAACTTAAGGAGCAGTACACCATTGTAATTGTGACCCACAATATGCAGCAGGCGTCACGGGTATCGGATAAGACTGCATTTTTTAACGCAGAAGCGACCGAGAAGGGTGGCAAGGTTGGCTTTTTGGTAGAGTATGACGAGACCATTAGGATCTTTACCGATCCCAGAGAAGAGAAAACCAGAGATTACGTATCGGGGCGCTTTGGGTAGGGCCTGGTGCAGGGTGTAGCCCAATAGGGCGGTCTATTGAGCGCTCAATAGACCGCTTTGATGCTGGTGCCTTGGAAATAATGGGAGAGGATTTCCTGGTAGGTTTTATTTTGAAGGGCAAGGCCGTAGGCTCCCCACTGGCTCATGCCCAGTCCATGACCGTGGCCGCGTCCGCTAATTAAAAAGCTTTTGGGTGAACCCTGGGACGCAACTGGACTGGGCCTCCCCGCAACCAGCCCAAAGTCCGGCTTGGCGGTGAATAGGGTGCTTCTTAGCCCTAAAGCCCGTCTTGCTTCGGTGCCTCTAATGAGGCGATCGCCCTTAGTCCCCTGCACCTTCAGCATCTGAACCCGGCCCGTTTGGCTGGTTTTCACCGGAGTCAGGCTTAAAATATTGCCGATGCCCGGCAGCCGCTGGCGAAGTTGAGCATCGGTAAGGCTAATCGTCCATTGATAGGACGGAGATGCCTGGTCAAAGTCGGCCACGCCCCTGAGATAGGGCACTGTTCCCTGCCAGACATTTTCAGAGTTTTCCGTATGGCCGCCCGACGCTGAATGAAACACCGCCTCCACGACCTTGCCTTGATAGAGCAAAACCTGACCAGTTGTGGCCTTCACAGCTGTCTGAGTGCTGACTGCCTCCCCCTCTAGCCCTGCATAGACCTGAGAGGTTATCGTGCTGAACACATCAAACAACTTAGACTTCGGACGCTGCTGGTGAAACAGGGCATAGGAGCGGGACGCAACGGCTTGAGCCTTAAGCGCCTCCTGGGGCCAGGTATGGTACATCTCCTTGCCAATCACGCTGGCCAGGTAGTCTTCCATGTTGAGCTTGTTCACCACGGTCAAGCCGCCACGGTCTCGGATTAGATTGACCTCTCCCCGATACCAACGCCCCCCGACATAAATAAAGCCGTTATCCTTTGGCTTTACGGTTATCTGCCACGCCTTTTTGCCCGCAACGCTCACCCCGCCAGAGACTGCTGTTGCGGGAAAGCCTTGAAGCGCTGGAATCTGTCCCAGGACTCGCCCAGCGCCGTCTAGCAGGGTGGTGGCAGTAGAGCTGCCGATCGTGACCTCAGGGGTACTTTGCTTGAGGCCAACTCGGATATCCAGGGCTGCTGCTGGAGCGACTAAGCTTAGCCACAACACCATCCAAAGGCGAGTATGCTTCAGGTTGAAGTAAGCGGGGGTGAGGGGCTGTATTGCCCATCCGAATCGAAACCTGTGCATCAGAACGTACTCCCAACAAAATCCTGATTTAGTGTTTAACTCAAGCAGCTTTCTCTAGCGCTAGGATGACCTAAATTTCCCTAAAGTTTGACAGCCCTGTTTCAGAAACTTTTGCAGCGCTAGGATTTTCAATCAACGTCTTCCAATCAACGTCGCGTGAAAGATGGCTTCAGTAAATAAGTCAGCCCATAAACTAGCTGCCTTAAACTCCGCAGATGAGGGCTTGACTTTTGATAGTTTGACTTTTGAGGGCTTGACTTTTGAGAGCTTGACCTGACTTGACTTTGAATGAGGACGTTGCCGAGAGGTGGAAGGTTGCAGCGAAAGTTGCGATCGCACAGCTCTCCGTACCCCAGACCCTACTCCATCCCCTACGCCTTTGAATTGTTATGGATCAACCATTTCCCCCCAAGAACGTAGGCGAGCATATCATCATTTGGGCGCAGGCCGTTATGATCAAATGGGCTTGCGCGTAGTGAGTCCATAAGTCGGGTTGATTAAATCGGGTTGATTGGGGTTAGCAAATTTGCAAATTACGTTCCTTGGCACCAGTTCGGGCGTTCCCACGCGATCGCGCAATGTGTCTAGCGTGGCGGTGCGCCTCGACCAGCGGGCAGAGGTATGGCTCTTGGACTGTGGGGAAGGAACCCAGCACCAGCTTTTACGCAGCGATCTAAAAAGCAGCCAAATTCGCCGGATTTTTGTGACCCATCTGCATGGTGACCACATCTTTGGCCTCATGGGGCTATTGGCCAGCTGCGGGATGGCTGGCAGCGTCAGCCAAATGGACATCTACGGCCCGCCCGGACTCGACGAATACCTCCAGGCCAGCCGCCGTTATTCCCAAACCCACTTTTCCTACCCGCTGCGGGTGCATACCGTACAGCCAGGGAAGGTCTATGCCGATGACCATTACGAAGTCACCTGTACTCGCCTAGAGCATCGGGTCACTGCCTTCGGCTACCGCATTCAGGAAAAAGATAAGCCAGGACATTTTGATGCGGCCAAGGCCAAGGCCCTCGGCGTACCCTCTGGCCCCCTGTATGGCCGTCTAAAGCGCGGTGAAACCATTACCTTGGGCGATCGCACAATTGACGGCAGTCAGCTTTGTGGAGAAGTGCGTCCTGGCCGCACCCTCGTCTACTGCACCGATACGGTCTATTGCGAAGGCGCAGTCCAGCTTGCCCAGAATGCAGACGTTCTCATCCATGAATCAACTTACGCCCACCAGGACGCAGACATGGCCTATGAGCGGCTGCATTCCACCTCCACCATGGCGGCCCAAGTTGCCCTGAGGGCAACTGCCCAGCAGCTCTTTTTGACGCACTTTAGCCCCCGCTATGCCCCTGGAAGTGCCCTTCAGCTTGAAGATCTGCTACTTGAAGCCCAGGCCATCTTCCCCAATACAAAGCTGGCTCATGACTTCTTGACCTACAACATTCCCCAACGAACCTAGCCGTTGCGGCACAGCCTGAAGAATCCCTACCTCTTAAAACTTTAAAAATGGAGTCAGATTTTGTTGTTTTCTGGCTCTTTTTTTTATGATATCGTTTCAGGCTAAGCAATGCATGACCTCCAGTCGTCTCAAAATCAATAGATCTTTTTTTATATAAAAAATCTAGATGCAGAGAGAGAGACCTTTCAATTTAGGATCAAGATTTTTTTGACCAAACTGGACTTTTTATCTTATCAGTGGATAGCACCAATTCCAGTTGAATTAGGATAAAATAAATTCAACAGAGTATGCTATATCTATAGCGTTTGAAGACGCTGCTTAGGCCGCGTTCGTTCAGAAAGTGTACTTGGCTAGTGCAATACTTTAACGGGATCTAACAACAAATGACGAACAACAATAAGAAGAAAGCTGATGCAGTACCGCTTAGAGGCGAAGCCTTACTGAAGCGGGTTGAGGATTTAGAGAACTTAAGTAGGGAAGAGAAGGCGAAAGCCTGCGGTTACTATACCGTCATGAAAGACGGCACTGAACGTCTGAATATGATGAAGTTTCTCAATGCGCTCATTGATGCTGAAGGAATTGAGCTAGATGGACGTCCCAGCAATGGTCAAAGTCGTGGTGGACGCAGCGCCAGCTACCGCATTAGTGTTCAGGCCAATGGCAATTTGCTGATTGGTTCTGCCTATACTAAAAAAATGGAGCTGCAGCCTGGAGATGAATTTGAAATTACCCTAGGCCGACGCCATATTCATCTCAAGCAGGTCACAGCAGAGGCAGACGACGCCTAAGGATCTGGAGATGGAGAGTTAGTTAAAGGAAACGGTGAGTCTCTGCCCAAATAGACAGCAATCCGATGGGCAGTCATTATATTTCCGTGAATCCCACAGGCAGCAGATATTGTTGACAGGGGGATCATCCGTTTGCAGATGTTTTTTTAATCTCTAGGACTTAAACCTAAAACTCTAGGCATTGCTTAGATATCGTCAGGGTTTGAAGAAGTAAGAGAGGATAAGCCTGCTCAAAGTTAGGTTTGTCCTCTTTTTGTATGGGCTAAATTAAGCTGTATGGCTTGATGCATTCTGTGCATAAAACCATCTCAGGTTTTTGAGGGCTAGACTTTAGCGCTAGACTAATGTCTAAATTCAGGCAAATATGATGGCATCCCCAATTCTATGGAATCTTTTTGATCCAATCATTTTGCTTGAATCATGAAGGGTGCCGAGATTAAGCTCTCCTATTGAGTTGACCAATTTGACTGTCATGAAAACTTCACTTGGGCGATCGCAGTTTGCAGGATGGCGAGGGGTGCTGACCTATGGATTGCTGACGATTATTGCCATCATCATGCTGCTGCCCTTGCTGTGGCTCACCAGCACTGCCCTGAAGTCACCTTCAGAAAATATTTTTCAGTTTCCGCCCCAGCTCTTGCCCGCCCAGCCTACGCTGCAAAATTTTGTGCGCGTTTGGGAAACCCAGCCCTTTGGTCAATACTTTGCCAATAGTCTGCTGGTTTCGGCATTGACGGTTGGTTTAAACCTGATCTTTTGTTCCCTAGCCGCCTATCCCCTAGCGCGGCTCAACTTTGTGGGCAAAGACTGGATCTTTACTGCCGTCATCTCCACCATCATGATTCCCTTCCAGATTGTGATGATTCCCCTCTACATCTTGACCGTGCAGTTGGGACTAAAAAATACCTACTTGGGCGTTATCTTTCCGGCGATCGCCTCTGCATTTGGCATCTTTTTACTGCGGCAGGCGTTTATGACCGTCCCCAAGGATCTTGAAGAAGCCGCGCGGATGGACGGCTGCACAGAGTTGGGAATTTGGTGGCACGTCATGCTGCCCTCCGTACGTCCGGCCTTGGTAACGCTCACCATTTTTGTCTTTATTGGAGCCTGGAGCGACTTTCTATGGCCGCTGCTGGTACTGGACGATCCAAAGTTTTATACCTTACCCCTAGGAGTCGCCAAGCTAGCGGGCACGTTTTCCTTGGACTGGCGCTTGATTGCAGCCGGATCGGTCACTTCTATTGTGCCGATTTTGCTGTTTTTCCTGATAATGCAGCGGTATATCGTGCCCTCGGAAGTGGGCAGCGGCGTTAAAGGCTAGGGGTTAACGTTTAGTGTCAAGGTTTAGTGTCAAGGTTTGCTGCCAAGACTTGCTGCCAATGGTTTCGCCCAAGGCCCCTTTTAGAGAACAGCTCCTTTAAGTATAGATTTTTGTGGATAGCTGCCGATGACCTCCTATCTGCCTAACCTATTGGTGCCGCCTTCAGTCTTAAGCGTGGGTGGCTTAAACACCTACCTTCAGTCCCTACTAGAGCAGGATGAGCAGCTGATCCAGATTTGGATTACTGGCGAAGTTTCAAGCGCTAACCGCCACCGCAGCGGCCTGTTTTTTGCCCTGCGCGACCCGGATGAAGACGCCATGATTCAGTGTGTGGCCTGGACTTCTTACCTGGAAAAGCTTGCCATTGTGCCGGAACCGGGAGAGCAGGTCATTGTTCTGGGTCGCATTCGGCTTTACCCGCAGCGTGGTCAGTATCAGATGGTGGTGTGGCAGGTGCTGCCCGCTGGCGAAGGACTCCGGGCGCTCCGCTACCAGCAGCTTCGCAGCCGCCTAGAGGCCGAGGGGCTTTTTGCCCCGAATCAGAAACAGCCGCTCCCCGCCCATCCCCAAACGATTGGCGTTGTGACCTCGCCCCAGGCGGCCGCTTGGGGCGATATTCAGCGCACCCTGCGATCGCGCTATCCAGGGATGAATGTGCTGTTTTCTCCGAGTTTGGTTCAAGGCGACCAGGCTCCAGAGTCCATTGTGGCGGCGATCGCGCGGCTGGAGGCGGATGGGCGCTCCGAGGTGATGATTTTGGCACGGGGGGGCGGCGCAGCAGAAGACCTAGCCTGTTTCAATGATGAGCGGGTTGTGCGGGCGATCGCCCAATGCTCAATTCCCGTCATTTCCGGCATCGGCCATCAGCGGGATGAAACCCTAGCCGACCTTGTAGCAGACTGCTTTGCCCATACTCCAACCGCTGCCGCCAGTTTGGCGGTTCCTTGCCTCAGCGATCTACGGGATCTTCACCAAGACCGCCGAGAGCGTTTGCGGAGCGCCCTAGAGAATCGAGAGCTAGAGGCTCAAGAATCCCTGAGTCACTATCGGCTGCGGCTCCAGCGCCTACAGATTGATCGACTGTTACAGCGCGCCTCCCAGTCCTTGGCAGTCGCCAAACATCAGCTCCTTCAGTCCGTCACCTATCGGCTAAAATCTGAGGAACAGCATCAGCAGTTGCTCAGACAAAAGCTGGACACGCTAAACCCACGCGGGGTTTTGAAACGAGGCTACGCGATCGCCCGGACCCTTGACCAGAAGATTGTGCGAAGCGCTGCCGAGCTAACCCCAGGCCAAACCCTCACCCTAGACCTGGGAGAAGGTAGCGTGACCGTTGAGGTTTCTGGCCCTCACTCATGAGGGTGTACTAGGTTTCTTCTCAACTAATTTCTTCTCAGCTATTGTCTTCTCAACTATTTTCGATTCGAAACAATTTCAGACCTTTTCTGGAGGACTTTATCCTTGCCTCGCGCCCCTAAATCTGCTAAAAATGCTCGGCCAGAAAACTGGCGCTACGAAGAAACCGCTGCTGAAGTGGAGCGCATCGTCAACCAAATTGAGAGCGGCGAACTTGAGCTAGAAGAAGTCTTTGAGCAGTTTGCCCAAGCCGTTGAATACCTTCAGCAGTGTGAATCGTTCTTGGCAGAACGGCAGCAGCAGATTGACCTGCTCATTGAAACCCTTGAGGATTCCTCAGGCAGCTAACCCTTTGGATCGTTTGGCCAAGAAGCGCTTACTCTTGGGAAAAAGTCTCTCACTCTCACGCCTACAGCCGACTCAAGCGATCGCCTAGAATCTCCACCTGCTTTTCGGCTTCAGCTAAAGTCTCTCTGGCACCCTGCACTACTTCGGCTGGGGCTTGATCTACAAACTTAGGGTTTTGGAGCCGTCCTTGATAAGACTGCACCTCTTTTTCAGCTTTCGCTAAGTCTTTTTCTAGCTTGGCCTTTAGGGCCTCAACATCAATCACGCCCGCCAGGGGAATTAAGACCTGAACCGTTCCGGTCACGCCCACCATCGTTTGAGTGAGCCGATCTTCCTGGAGCGATCGCACGACCGATAGCTCAGACACCTTAGCCAGATCCTGAATGTAGACTTGGCCCGTGGTGAGTGCCTCCCGTTCGCGATCGCTCTCGCTCTGCAAAATAACCGCAATGGGCAGGCCGGGTTTAATGCTGGCTTCTGTGCGCAGGTTGCGAATGGTGCGAATGGTGTTGATTAATAGCTCAAACTGCGCCTCAATTTCGGTATGAAGCAATGCTGCAAGGGAAGTTGGGACTAAAGTGGAAGTGGGTACTGACCCTATCGCAGACTCAGGGGGTTGAAGGTTAGCCTCTTGAGTCTGCTCAACCCCAGCATTGGCTAGCGCTGCGGCGTCTTGCGCTTGAGCGTGTTCAGGCTCAGACTGGGGTGAGTCCTGGGAGACACTGGCTGCGGATGAGCGACCAGGCAGAGCACTTTCAGAAGGAGCACTTTCAGGAAGAACACTTTCAGGCACTACGATACGAGATTTCTGCGATCGCAGAGATTCTATAAACTGCTCACGGTTTTCTTTCCACAGCAGGCGCTTGTAGATAAACTGCCCCGCAACGGTCAGCCCCACCACCTCCAGGAATGGCCCCACCAAGGGCACGCGATTCAGGGTATCGATGATAGCCAGCAGCACATCCGCGCTCACAATGGCGGTCGCGATCGCTCCAATCCAGAGGAGTCCGCTCCGGTACTGCGTCAGGATGCGCAGCAGTCCGCCGGGCAAGGTATCCAGAATTACGGCAATATCTTTGAGAATGTTGCCGAGTTCCACAACGGCTGAATCTAGCGGTGATCGCGTTCGTGACGCTTCAGCATTGAAGTGCCTCGCTTGCGGGGAAATTGTCGCAGACTCTAATATTTCTGGACGAGGTTGCGATGGTGCCTCCTGCCGGAAAGCTTCGGCGGCGGAGACTGCTGCAACTGTAGGGTAAGGGGCTGTGGCGAGATAGGTTTGGGATTCAGCTTGGGTGAGGGTCTGCCAAATTTCTTCGGTAATGTGGGGCATGAAGGGATGAAGCAGCCGCAAGGTTCCGTCTAGGACGTAGGCGAGGGTCTGCTGGGCAACGCGACGGGAGTTGGTCTGTTCCTGCCGCAGTCGGGGCTTCACGAGCTCAATGTACCAGTCACAAAAATCCCCGCGAATAAACTCATACAGCCCCTTGGCGGCTTCTCCCAAGCCATAGGTTTCAATGCTCTGGCGGGTTTGCAGCACCACGCGCTGGTAGCGGGTCAAAATCCAGCGGTCGGCAAACTCTAGCTCAGCAATGTCGGGAGTGCCGAGCTGGGCAGGCGATCGCCCGTCTAGATTCATCAGGACAAAGCGCGAGGCATTCCAGAGCTTGTTGGCAAAATTCCGTGAGGCTTCTACGGCATTAGACTCGTCGGTTTCGCGGCTGTAGTCGAGGCGGATATCTTGCCCTGCCCCCGCCACTTCGCGGATCAGGGTATAGCGGAGGGCGTCGGTGCCGTATTTCTCAATCAGCAGCAGCGGGTCGATGCCGTTGTTGGCTGACTTCGACATTTTTTTGTTGTTTTCGTCCCGCACCAGCCCGTGAATATACACATCCTTAAAGGGAATCTGCCCCGTAAAGTGGGAGGCCATCAGCGTCATGCGCGCCACCCAGAAGAAAATGATGTCAAAGCCTGTGACTAGGGTGGCGGTGGGATAGTAAAAGGCAAAATCCTGGGTCTGCTCCGGCCAGCCCAGGGTCGAAAACGGCCACAGCCCCGACGAAAACCAGGTATCCAGTACATCCGCGTCTTGCTGAAGCTGCACCTGCTCCCCAAACTGGGCGATCGCTTTCTCCCTCGCTTCGGCCTCGCTGCGCGCCACCACAAAGGGCGTATCGTCCCGCACCTCACCCTCCGTTTCACTGATAGCGTACCAGGCGGGAATCTGGTGTCCCCACCAGAGCTGCCGCGAAATACACCAGTCCTTCAGGTTCACCAGCCAGTCTCGATACACCTTGCCCCAACGTTCTGGCACAAAGTTGGGGGACTGTTCTTCGTCTAGGAAGGCGAGGGTGCGCTGGGCAAGCGGCTCAATTTTGACAAACCACTGGGTCGAGATCAGCGGCTCAACCGGCACCTTCCCGCGATCGCTGTAGGGTACGGTATGGCGATAGTCTTCGGTCTTCACCAGCACACCCTCAGAGGCCAGCCATTCTAAAACCTCTTTTCGCGCCTCAAAGCGATCCAGCCCTTCAAAGGGGCCACCATTCTCATTGAGGGTGCCGTCTTTATTCAAAATATTGATGAACGGTAAGCTATGGCGTCGCCCCATCTCAAAGTCGTTGGGGTCGTGGGCAGGAGTCACTTTGACGCAGCCCGTCCCAAAGGCTGGGTCAACCAGCTCATCTCCAATAATCGGAATCTCACGATCCAGAATAGGCAGCTTTAGAGTTTTACCGATGAGGTGCCTGTAGCGATCATCATCTGGGTTAACGGCTACCGCCGTATCGCCCAGCATGGTTTCTGGTCGAGTGGTCGCCACTTCCACAAACCCAGAGCCATCCGTCAACAGATAGCGGAAATGCCAGAGGTTTCCGTCAACTTCTTTGCTTTCCACCTCTAGGTCAGACACCGCAGATTGACTGGCGGGGCACCAGTTCACCATATAGTTGCCGCGATAGATCAACCCTTCCTCAAAGAACCGTACAAAGGCATCCAGCACCGCCTGAGATAAGCCCTCATCCATCGTGAAGCGCTCGCGGCTCCAGTCTACAGAAACCCCCAGTCGGCGGAGCTGGTTGACAATCGTACCGCCCGACTCAGCTTTCCACTGCCAAGCGCGCTCTAAAAAAGCCGTGCGTCCAACTTCATCACGGGTTTTGCCCTCTGCTTTGAACTGCCGCTCTAGGATGGTTTGTACCGCAATGCTGGCATGGTCAGTCCCCGGTAGCCAGAGGGTATTCCGCCCAACCATACGGTGGTAGCGCACGAGGGTATCTATGAGAGCGCTCTCGAAGGCATGCCCCATGTGGAGGCTCCCCGTAACGTTTGGTGGCGGAATCACCACGCAATAGGGTTCACCCCCCGCCGCTGGATCTGCTTTAAAGACCTGCTGATCTTCCCAGGTTTGCTGCCATTTTGATTCGGTGGCGCTGGGTTCATACTGGCTGGAGAGGTTAGCGGTTGGGGCGGTCGAGGCAGTCATAGGGCGTAAGGGTAGGCGCAGGCGATCGCCATTATTCGTAAGGGTCTCAATACTCTAACGATTCTACACATTGCTGGGGTCTGCTCCGCTTTGGGTTTACGCCTAATCTAGAACAACCAATCTGGGGCAGCCAATCTAGGGCAGCCAAGGAAACTGACGAAAATCTGGGTCACGCTTCTCCAGGAACGCCTTTTTGCCCTCCGCACTTTCCTCCACCATGTAATAGAGCATCGTGGCATTTCCGGCCAGTTCCTGAAGCCCCGCCTGCCCGTCACAGTCCGCATTAAACGCAGCCTTCAGACAGCGAATGGCGATCGGGCTTTTCTGCAAAATCTCCTGCGCCCACTGAACGCCCTCCGCCTCTAGCTGCTCCACGGGCACCACATGGTTGACAAGACCCATTTCGAGGGCTTCTGCCGCCGAATACTGACGACATAGAAACCAAATTTCACGGGCTTTCTTTTGTCCCACACACCGTGCCAAATAGCTTGCCCCAAACCCTGCATCAAAGCTGCCCACCTTGGGGCCGGTTTGACCAAAGATCGCATTATCTGCCGCCAAACTTAGGTCGCAAATCAGGTGCAGCACATGCCCACCCCCGATCGCATAGCCTGCCACCAAGGCAATCACCACCTTAGGAATAGTGCGAATCAGCCGCTGTAAATCCAGCACGTTCAGGCGCGGCACCCCATCTTCACCCACGTACCCTGCCTCACCGCGAATGCTCTGGTCGCCCCCGGAGCAAAAGGCATACTTACCATCGGTGTGGGGGCCTGCCCCCGTCAGCAAAATGACGCCGATGGACAGGTCTTCCCTAGCGTCTATAAAGGCGTCATACAGCTCAAACACGGTCTTAGGGCGAAACGCATTGCGCTTGTGGGGCCGATTAATCGTAATCTTCGCAATGCCGTCCGCCTTGTGATACAGAATATCTTCGTAGGTTTTGCAGGGTTGCCAAGTGACTGGGAGAGAAGGCGCAGACATAGGGTATTAGGAGGCTATACAGCAAGGGATTCGGGCTGTATTATACCCGTCCAGATACCCCCGTCCCGTACAGCTAGTTTGAGACTTCGGCAAGTTCAATGACTCTGCCTTCAAAGGTTTTGACCAAAAAATTGAGGGGTTCTTCTCGACGAATCTTAAATTTGACGTAGCGGCTCTGCACCCGCAGCAAAATTTGCTCCAGACAGTCGTGGTCAAAACAAACGTGGCGCTCTCGATTTTTATCACCGAGGCTAGCGCCCGAAATGATATGAAGCTGCACATTTTTCTTGAGCTGATACCAGAGGCCGTCCGTTGCGTTGCCTTTGGGCTGGGTTGCAGCATAGCTGGTGGGCATGTAAATAGGGTCTACCGCAGAAAGCCCCAAGGTTTGCTCGTAGTTGTAGTAGTAGTGCAGCGGAATTTCCGCTGCATTGAGCTGAAGATCTCCTTCATAAAACTGTCGAGCCACCTCAAGGTCAGAAACCATCACCGTATGCACTTTAGGGGCGCTCGACAAAAACATCCACATCGCCCCGGCATAGCCCACTAAAAGCATAACCATGACGCCCTGCGTCGATAGGAGGCTATCAATCGGCAGGAAGGCCGCTATGAACGTTGAGGGCGGATTCCAAACCTGAGCGATCGCATGCTCAGCCGCGATGAGTTTAACAGCAGCAAGTTTAACAGCAGCAAATTTAACAGCAGCCAGTTCAACAGGAAGCATGGGTCAATTAGGGGCGGTGACGGTGGTTCAAAGCAATGAAAGGTCAAGCCTGGACTAAACCAACATGACATCAGGACTGAAGCAAGCCACTCAGCCTGAGAGCGCTCAGTACCTTGCATCTTCCCATTATAGAGACACTCTTTCCTTCAGACACTCTTTGAACAGGCACCTGCGAGTAGACACGTTTGGGCAGACACTTTTGAGCAAGTCCTCGCCATTACCGCGTCTGGATTAGCGCGTTCTATTCCCGCCCGACTCCTACGCGCCAACCACTCTAAAGGCAGAGACTCAGGCAATACCTCAAGCTCAACCTACCTCTTTTAACAGAGTCTCTAATGAATCTTTGTGTAGAGGCTTCCCCAGAGCGGTCAGGATAAATTGACTTCATGAACAGTTAAATCATGAACGTTTAAATCATGAGCATTTAAATCATGAGCAGTTAAATCATAAACATTTAAACAGTTCATCATTTCGAGGTCAGCAAAGGCTTGATTTCAGCTATGAGTATCGAAAATCGATTAAGAACAACTGCAAAAAACATTGAAGGCAAGATTCAAAAGGCCGTGGGGGAAGTTACCGACAATCCTAAAGACAAGCTGGATGGTCAGGTAAAGCAATCTGAATCCAAATTCGTCACGTTAAAATTCGTCACGTTAAATTTCACCACGCTCAAATTCGCCACGTTATTGAAAGCTCCAAAGACAGCATCAAAAAAGTCCTCAATTGATTTGTGCGCGATTTGTGCTTTTTTTTAGGAGATATTTTTCAATCTGAATGCTTATTGCTGATTGTTTGGGCTGCTATCTCTTAGAGATTTTTTGTTGTATTTACCCTGAGTTGGATAGGAGAGGATGAGATGCCACGGTTAGTTGGAAAACAGTCAAACAGCGGTCTTTATTTAGGGGCATTTCTAGGTTTAGCGATCGCAACAGCGGGCTTGGCTGAATATCTAGGCGTTGTGAACGTTGTGCCAGGGTTTGGTAGAGACTCTAACCCATTGACCAACAATGCCTATTCCGAACAGCTTCCTAGAAATTAAGGCTTAGCTGTGGCTCAAAGGCATGAAGCACAGTTTTGATGTCATGCACTAAATGCCGCGCAAGCGCCGCAATCAGTCCAAAAAATTAATTAAGAAAGATCAAGGTGTAGAGAATGCGTAAGGGAAGAGAAATTCTAGGAAAGACAATTGTTGCCTACGACACAGGCACTAAATTTGACAGAGTTGCGGATCTAATTTTTGACCAAGAAACCAATCAGGTCGTAGGCTTTTTGCTGGATGAAGCAACCTGGTTCAGAAGTGCGCGGGTTTTACCCCTCCAGAATGTAAAAGCTATTGGCCCGGATGCAGTCATTGTGTCCTCAGAAAAGTCCGTTAGCCACGCCAGCGCAATTCCGGTCATTAATAAGATTTTGAAGCGCAATAATATCTTAAAGGGAACTCGTATCCTGACGGTCAACGGTCAAGACCTGGGGACGATGGTTGACCTTTATTTCGACGAGCAGAGCGGCTTGGTTGAAGGATATGAGGTGTCTGGCGGATTGTTTGCCGATGCCTACTCAGGACGCTCTTTTGTTCCAGCCCCCACAACCCTGCATATTGGCGAAGATGTTGCCTTTGTGCCCGCCTACACCGCAGCGCTGATGGAAGAGCAGGTTGGCGGCATCAAGGGTGCTGCGATCGCTGCGAGCGACAAGGTGCAGGAAACGGCCCAGTCTACGGGCGGCAAGCTCCAGGAAATCGGAAAAGCTACCGGAGAGAAGGTGCAGTCTGCGGCGGAAGTCACGGGCGAAAAATTTCAGGAATTGCGAGAAGTGGCGACCGTAAAAGCGCAGGATGCCGCTGCCGCCACCTCCGGGAAGCTTCAAGAACTTCAGATCACTGCCTCAGAGAAGGCTCAAATTGCTGCCCAGAAAGCCCAAGCCGCCGCCGCTGCAGGCAGTCAGAAGGCTCAGGCAATGGCCCGTAATACCTCAACTTCTCTGACGAATTCAGTGATTTCCCCCGAAGAGCAGCGAGCCTTTGTTGTGGGCAAGGTTGCTCAGCAAACGGTCACAGCCCCGGATGGTACAACCGTTGTATTCGAGGGAGAGCGAATTACCTATGACCGTGTGGCCATAGCGCAAGGGTTAGGGGTCTTGGATGTTCTATACCGCGCTGCGGGAGGGCGTTTGAGTGAACAAATCAGCGAGAAGCTGAGCGATCGCCTGAATAGCGCTGTAGCAAGCCTGGGTGTTGAAGAAGCACTAGGGAAGCGGGTTCAGGGATTTGTGCGAACCGATACGGGCATTATCATTGCAGCGTCTGGCCAGATTGTAACGGAGTCTGTCGTGGCCAGGGCAAAGACCTATCACCAGGAACAAGCACTTCTGCATGCTGTGGGCCTTTCTGCCGATACCGCCGTTAAGGGGCAGGCTCAGCAGTTCTTGGGGACGACAGGCGATCGCCTTAAACTCACCACTCAGTCAACGGGGGAGCAGCTTCAGAGCAGCGCTCAAACGGTCTGGGCGCAGGTTAAAACCACCGCCACCGAACTAAAAGAGCTCAGCACCCACGCCATCACGGAAAAGCGTATCAAATCAGCCTTGGGCCGTCCGGTCACGCGGGTCATCCTGGATCAAAACGATGCGGTGATTCTCAACGTGGGCGAATTAATTACCCATCAAGCCATTGACGCCGCTCGTGAGTCCGACGTTTTGGATCTGCTGTTGGGGTCAGTCTATACCGAGACGCCCAAGCTCTCCCTACAGGATTTGCGCGCACCGGAAGCAGGTAAGGCCGCCCTCTAGCTCAGCCTTGTATCTACCCATTTCGCAAACATAATCTTGCAAAAACATATCTTGCAAAAACATCTTTAGGAATAAGCACCATGAGTCAACAAACTACAGCCGATAGCTACGATGCCCATATCGTGCCTGCCGAGACAGCCGCCCGAAAAGAAAGAGAAGGTGCAGACTACAAGCAACAGCCAGAGACAGAGGGGAATCAAGACAGCATTGACACCACGGGTGGATACACGGTGGATCAAGAGGGTCTGGCGAATAACTACGCCGTTGAGCCTGAAATGTATGTTGAAGTCCCTGGAGACTTGCGTGAAGCGGAAGCCGCCGCTGCCGCTGTGCGATCGCAGGAGCTATCCGAAGTCAATGAAACCGACGAAACGGGAAAGCTCACCAACGAAAGAGATCGGCGCGGTAGGGGCCCTGGCATTATCTAGGCCCATGCTGACCCATTTAGATTAATCACGCTGGAAACATTAGGCATCGATCATGGCTGATATTAGAAACGAAGACAAGTACACCACCGGCAGACGAGACGAACAGCTCCGTCAACAGGAAAACTCCGGGGCCCAGGGGCTTATCATTGGACTACTTGTCCTTCTGGGTTTGGGTGGCGTGGCCACCGCGTTCTTTTTCTCAACGCGGACTGAAACGCCCGTTGCTCCCGCCATTGCACCCAGCCCTTCCCCTGCATCATCGCCCCCTGTGGTCGAAAATCGCGAAACCATTATTCGTGAAAAGACAACTGAAGTGGTGCCAGCACCCGCTACTGCGCCTCCAAATATCAACATAACGGTACCCGGTACTGAGTCTGCTGGTTCAACAGCCCCTCCCTCCAGCCAAAGCGCAGAGGAGCCATCTGCTCCTGCTTCCGCCCCTTCAGAATCACCTGCGGCGAGCGAGTCTGCGCCACCAAGCCCGTAAGTCAAACCACAGGCAGCACAGGTAACAGGTAGTCGCAATAAACTGTAGCAATAAACTTTTCTGTAGACCTCTTGCCTTAGTGGGGGCAAGAGGTTTGATGTGTAGGGGGATTGTATGTTTTTGTGCTTGTATGGCCTGCCTTTCGTTGAATCTCAGGATGGTTTGAGGATTGTTTTAACGTAAGCTTAGGGTAGTCTCAGCCCGCCTTTGAGGGAACGACGGTCTCCTTCTGCAATGGTTGACTAACCCCTTCTTTCGTTCCGATCCGGTTTAGATATGGCCTTACAACTGCGCATCATTGTCCCGCCCCACCCCCTGATTGGTCACTGGCTGGCGATCGCCCGCGATAAGCATACGCCCCAGCCCATGTTTCGCGCAGCGCTCAAGGAACTCGGCTACTGGCTCACCTATGAAGCCATGCGCAGCGACTGGATTCCCACCCAAGACGTGATGGTTGAGACACCCTTGGGGCCTACCGCTGCCCGTATCGTTCCGCCCAATCTACCCCTAGCGCTAGTACCCATTTTGCGAGCTGGTCTTGCCCTACTAGACGGTGCGCAGGCCGTCATGCCCACAGCCGCCACCTATCATCTAGGGCTGGTGCGCAATGAAGAAACCCTGCAGCCCTCCTGCTATCTTAATAGGCTCCCTGAAACCCTTGACCCCCAAACCCGCATCCTCATCTGCGAGCCCATGCTGGCCACTGGCGGCTCTATTATATTTGCGCTCCAGGAACTCATCCAGCGCCAAGCAGACCCCAGCCTGATTCGAATTATTTCTGTTGTGGCTGCTCCTCCTGCCCTCAAGCTCATTGCCGAGCAGTATCCAGCCCTTGAAATCTATGCAGCCTGCATAGATGAATCGCTGAATGATCAGGGCTTTATTGTGCCCGGCCTAGGCGATGCAGGCGATCGCGCATTTGGCACCTAGGGAAAGCTCACGCGGGTCATACCAAGCCTAAGGCCAGGGTTTTGTGGAGATTGTGGGAGGTGTTATGGAGTTGTTAAGCGCCCCAGCCAGTTCCGCAAGAATTGCCTTATGCTGAGGTCATAGGCTGTGGCGTTTGATTTGGCTTCATGGATGTCAAAATCACCACCCCTGCCTATCTTTCAGTTGATTTCAGAGCCATCGTTCTTGCCAACTTCAAACCCCCAGCTTTCTGCCTCCCAAAGTTCTGTCTCCCAAACTTCAGCCTCCCAGGAACTTAACAATCTTCAAACTACAGACTCAGTGACAACGACACCCAGCCCCAATCAAATCTTGAGCCGCCAGCTAGCCTTGACGCTAGCCCAAGCTGCGGATGATCGGAAGGGCGCTAATATTTTGATCCTAAACGTCCAGGATGTCTCTTACCTCGCGGACTTTTTTGTGATCGTGACGGGCTTCTCGCGCCCCCAAGTCCGCGCCCTGTCCGACGCCATGGAAACCGCCGCCGCCGCCCAGGGCCGCATCCCTGAACATATTGAAGGGGTTTCGGAATCTACCTGGGTGGTTTTGGACTACGGCGATGTCATTGCCCACATCATGATGCCCGATCAGCGTGAATACTATAGCCTAGAGGCATTTTGGGGGCACGCAGAGCAGGTGCCGCTCCCCCAGTCATCCAGTCCGGTGTCGGCTTCTATTCATCCAGAGTTGCCTTAGCCCAGAGCTGCTGTAGCCCACAGTTGCTTTAGTCCAGAATTACTTTAGCCTAGAGCTGCTTTAGCCCAGAATTGCTTTAGCTCAGAACTGCTTTAGGTTATCCCATTCTCTCCGGAGAGTGGGATTGGAATGAGGGGTAGGCTCAGTGCAGACCGTCTAAGGTAAGGACGATATGTAAGCGCGATCGCTAGTCAAATAACCCTAGGGCTGTTATCCTATGGGCGCTTGCCCTTATCGGGTTATCGGCAGGAGTTAGGAAATGCTGACCGCTGGCGATCTGCTGCAGTACGGAAAATATCAAATAGACGATGTGCTGTCCGTCAAAGGCGGTAGCATCACCTACCGCGCCACCCAGTGCGATCGCGCTCAGCGGGTGGTCATTAAAACGGTGGCCGCAGAGTACCGCACCGCTGACCTAGGCATTGCGCGCTTCTTAGCAGAGGCACGGCGCTTGGCGCAGGTTCACCATGCTCACCTTGTGCGCGTTTTCGACTGCTTCGTCGAAAATGGCCGACTTTTTTTGGTGACAGAGTTTTTGGCTGGCCAGACCTTGGCGCAGAGAATGACTCAGGGGCTGATCCCCCTGGCCGATGGGCTACGCTACATCCACCAAGTGGGACAGGCGATCGCCTCCCTCCACCAGCAGGGCTTGCTACATCGCGATATCAAGCCCAGCAATATTATGCTTGTGGATAATGGGCCTGTAGATAATAGGCTCTCGGATGGGATCGCGGATGGGCTCTCAGCGGATCGGCACGGCGCGGTGCTCATGGACGTCAACATTGCGCGATCGCTGGTTTTGCCCAATGCCGCGACTCAGCAAGCGCCCCATCCGTCCCGCCAGCATCAAGGCACAGAATTTCTAGCCCCTGAGACCTTGTTGTCTTCCCATCTGTGGACTGCCGCATCGGATGTCTATGGATTAGCGGCCACGCTGTATGCCTTGGTGACGGGCAGTGCACCCGCTGTGGCACCGAATCACCCCCCCATGGCCCCTCCCGCGACCGTGAGTCAGAAGCAGCGACAGGTTGCAGCCTTAAGCGAAATGCCCCAACTGGCTCAGGCGATCTCCTCCGGCCTAGCCTTCGATCTGAGCGATCGCTCTGCCAGCATGCCCACATGGCTTGCTTTACTGCCTGCTCCTGCTTCTCCGGCCCATTCCAGTGGGTATATTAAAAACAATAAACAAGCTCCGTCACCCATTGCTCTGCGCACCATCGATGAAGCGACTCTATCTTCGGTAGGATCAGCTCCTGCTCCATTCGATACAGCCTTTGTAGAGGAAATTCCTTTAGAGTTAAGGCAAGTCGATCCCCCCGTCTTCACATCCCCAGTAGACTCCGATCGTCCAGCACCTGTTAGTTCAACGCCTGTTAGTTCAGGGTCAATGGATTTAGAGGTAGTCAATCCAGGCTTATCCAATCCAGACTTATCCAATCCAGACTTATTCAATCCAGATTCAACCTCACCAAACCCTACCCTTGCAGTGCTTGAGCATCCGCGCCCGACTTCATCCTCCTCAACGGCTCAGCGAAAGTCGCGCCAAGCTATAGTGCCTCAAAAGCCTGCATTAAAAGGCACTGCATCAAAACCTGCTGCATCAAAACCTGCTGCATCAAAACCGCGATCGCACCGTAAAAGTCTGCCCATCACGCAGCCAGAAAAGTTTCCTCACAAAGCTCTGCTGCTTAGCGCGATCTCAGCGGGGATTGGCGGCATCGGGTTTGGCTTTTTTCTGCGGGTTCAGGTTTTTTCAATGACGAATCTTTCTGGAACCCCATTCAATCTGGCTCCAAAAACGCTTCCAGGCAGCAGCCCTGGCAACATGCAGGAAACCATTCAGGAAGCCTTTCCGCCAACAACAGGTTCCCAGGGATACTCAGTACCCGAAGATCGCCAGACTCCCGGATCAATTAACCCCATAGACCCAAGCACAACAGATCCAAGCGCCATAGACCCAGCCGGAAACGCGCTGAATGACCCTGAACCTTTGCCTGCCTCTCCCTCCTATGATGCAGCCCCACCCTCCTATTCCCCTGATGCGGCTCATGCCGCGCCAGCCTACACTGGAGACGCAAACTCTGCTCCTCAGCGCACAATCTCTCAGCCTGACGGCGCATTAGGCAAGGATTCTGTCTTTAGATCAGAACCTAACCCCTTTATTGACAACAGCGCTCCGCTCTCAGAGCCTCAACCCTCCAGTCTGACCAATGGCGTAAAGCGCAGTGATGCACGCAGTGGCAGTTACAGCAATAGCCCTCAACCCTCTGAACCCTCTACAGAGGCGGAAACCTCCGTCAGAGAGGCTGAGACAGAAGCACTCCCACGTTGAAGCACCCCCGCCGGAGGCTCATGTTTACTGCAAGTTTTAGCTCGCCTTTACTGCAAGTCTTTGCTGAAATCCATTGAGTTCTAAAGGCTGAGAACGCTCGCAGCGGGATGGGGAAAAGCGGCTGATTCAGCACGAAGGAGGGTAGGCAAGTTATAATTTTTGCGAAGCCACTGCTTTGATAACGTATAAATTCGTCATTTATCTCCATGACAAATCCGCTTGTGAATGCATTTTTCCTCGGTCGAGCGACCGCTGAAGTTCTCTCAGAAGAGCTAGAGCATGGGGTGACCAATTTGGTAAGCCGTGCAGGTCAATTTGATGCAGAGCAGCGAGAGCGACTTCGCAACTTAACGCAAACCATTCTAGAGCGTGCGGAAGTTGAGGCATCCAGCGCCTCTCAGTCTCGCCCAGAGGCTGGGCCTGCCGCAGGCAATGATGATTTACAGGAAGTCGTTGACGAGCTCAGGGCTGAAATTGCTCAGCTACGATCCGCCCTCCAAACCTACCGCCAAGAAACAGGCGTTTAGCAAGCGTTTTTGTACCCAGTGAGGTGCTGGCGCTTCAGAAACCGCTAGATTTATCACTGCTGATCTTGAGCCCTCTGTTAGGCTTCTCTTTTGCTTTTTTTGACCGTTATTAGCCCAGGAACCCGCGTGTCTGCTCTTCCTACTCATGGGGTTCTTGCCCCCTCCAGTCGTGCTTACCGATGGAATCGAGAAAACTATTCTCGGCAGCGGCGTTTTGTTGATATCTGGACGTTTGTGGGGCGATTCCTGGGCTCTCGCTGGCTGATGAGTAAGCCGTGGAGCTATCGCGGCGGAATGACCCCCGAAAAGCAGGCGGCTCGCCGCCGCGCTCAGGCCGCCTGGATTCGCGAAACGTTCTTAGACCTTGGCCCTACCTTTATTAAGCTGGGGCAGCTTTTCTCGACAAGGGCAGATTTGTTTCCCGCAGAGTACGTTGAAGAACTATCTCAGCTCCAGGATCGGGTGCCTGCCTTCAGCTACGACATTGTAGAGCGCATTATCCAGCAGGAGTTTGGCCGATCTATTCCAGAGCTTTTCAGAAGTTTTGACCCCATCCCCCTGGCCGCCGCCAGCTTAGGACAGGTGCATAAGGCGCAGCTCCACTCCGGTGAGGAGGTGGTGATTAAGGTGCAGCGCCCTGCCCTCAAAAAGCTGTTTGATATTGATCTTAAAATTCTCAAGGGCATTGCCCAGTATTTTCAGCGCCATCCGGAATGGGGGCCAGGTCGTGACTGGCTGGGCATTTATGAAGAATGCTGCCGCATTTTATACGAAGAAATTGACTATCTCAATGAAGGCCGCAATGCGGATACCTTTCGGCGTCAATTTCGAGAGCAGACTTGGGCCAATGTGCCGCGAGTGTTCTGGCGCTATACCTCTCGGCGCATTTTAGCCCTTGAATATATGCCGGGGATTAAAATCAGCAACTATGAGGCCCTAGAAGCTGCCGGGATTGAGCGCAAGAATATCGCAAAGCTCGGCGCACAGGCCTACCTCCACCAGCTCCTAAACAATGGCTTCTTTCATGCAGACCCGCACCCTGGCAACTTAGCGGTGAGTGCGGAGGGTGCGTTAATTTTCTATGACTTTGGAATGATGGGTCAGGTTGCGCCGCTCACCCGCGATCGCCTGATGAAAACCTTTATGGGCATTGCTCAGCGGGATGCCAGTCAGGTTATGGCGTCCCTCATCGAGCTAGGGGCGATCGCGCCTGTCTCGGATATGGGGCCTGTGCGGCGATCAATCCAGTATATGCTGGATAACTTCATGGACAAGCCCTTTGAAACGCAGTCCATCACCCAAATCAGTGACGACCTGTACGATATTGCTTATAACCAGCCCTTTCGGTTCCCAGCCACCTTTACCTTTGTGATGCGCGCTTTTTCAACCCTAGAGGGCGTTGGCAAAGGCTTAGATCCTGAGTTTAACTTTATGGAGGTTGCAAAACCTTTTGCAGCAGAGCTTATGACAAACGGAAATGCCCAACGAGACGAGAATGGCGGAATTTTGGGAGAACTCAGCCGCCAAGCCGCCCAAGTCGGGAGCTCGGCCTTTGGCCTCCCCCGTCGCCTAGAGGATACCCTAGACAAGTTAGAACAGGGCGACATTCGGGTACGGGTGCGCTCCATCGAAACAGATCGCGCCCTACGGCGGGTTAGCACTGTCAACATGGGGACTAATTACGTCCTCTTAGTGGGCACCTTTACCTTGTCGGCCACCATTTTGCTGGTTAGTAAAATCTATTGGCTGGCCGCCGTCGCGGGTCTCATAGCGATCGTGGCAGGCGTTGCCTTTGTGCGACTCTTGCTGCGTATTGATCGCTACGAGCGAATGCTATAACAACAATGCCATAACGGAATGCTATAACGACTAGGATGAAACTTCGGTTTGTTGGCTTAAGTGATCAGGGATTGGTGCGCTCCGCCAATCAGGATTCCTACTACATTGATGACCCCGGCCGTTTTTTTATTGTGGCTGACGGCATGGGGGGGCATGCGGGTGGGGAAGAGGCAAGTCGCCTTGCAACCCAAGCCATTCGCTCATTCTTAGAGCAAAACTGGTCTAAGGAAATTGAGCCTGAAACGCTTTTGAAAGAGGCGCTGATGCAGGCCAATCAGTCGATCGTCCAGGGGCAGCGCATTAGTCCAGAGCGGGCAGATATGGGCACGACTGCTGTGGTAGTGATCTTTCCAGAAGACCAGCAGCCTTGGTGCGCCCATGTGGGGGACTCGCGGCTTTATCGACTCAGAGCAGACAAAATCAATCAGGTCACAGAAGACCATACTTGGGTTGCCCAAGCCGTGCGGGCCGGAATTCTCATGCCCGATCAGGCGCGGCTTCATCCCTGGCGGCATGTACTGGCTCAGTGTCTAGGCCGTGAAGACTTAGCGCAGATTGACGTACAGCCCCTGGATATTCGATCTGGAGATGCTCTGCTGCTGTGCAGCGATGGCTTAACGGAAGAGGTGGGAGATGCCACCATTGAGTCGCACCTTATGGTGGCCGAGTCCTGTGCCAAGGCAGCAGAGATGCTGGTGGAAGAAGCCAAGGCAAACGGCGGCAAAGACAATATTACGGTGGTCATTGTTCAGGTTGAAGAAGCTCCGCTTGAGAATGAGATCCAGACGGTTCCTGACCTTGCCCATGGGGAAGCGCCTGAGTCTACCCCTGAGGCCACTCCTGAAGAAGTTCAGTCAACGCTAGACTAGACAACTCCGCTCATCTTCGGAATGTGTATTCGGACTGTGTAGGCTGAGGTTCGGGAATCCGCATGGCATACTGGCGGCAATTTCCCTGGAGAGAGCCTAGTAAAAATTCTGGGGCTCAAGCAGGATAGAGCTGAGACTTTGCTTGAGACGTATAGGAAGACAGATAGGAACTATGGCGATCGCAGAACAGGGCACCATCTCGATTCATACCGAGAATATCTTCCCCATCATCAAGAAGTGGCTCTACTCCGATCATGAAATTTTCCTACGGGAGCTAATTTCCAACGGGGTGGATGCCATTCAGAAGCTGAAGATGGTTTCCTTCTCTGGAGAATTTTCTGGAGAGGTGGGCGAACCGGAAATTGTTTTATCTATTGACAAAGACAAAAAGCAGATTTCCATCACGGATAACGGTATCGGCATGACCGCCGATGAGGTCAAAAAGTATATTAATCAGGTTGCATTTTCCAGTGCCGAAGAATTTGTCCAAAAGTACCAGTCCAGTAACGACCAAAATATTATTGGACACTTTGGGCTAGGCTTCTACTCTTCTTTCATGGTGGCCAAGCAGGTTGATATTGAAACTCTGTCCTACCAAGACGGTGCCGAGGCCGTCCACTGGTCTTGCGATGGCGGCACCGCCTTTACCCTAGAAAGCTCCGACAAAGCTGAGCGCGGCACCACCATTACCCTCACCCTTCAGGATGAGGAACTAGAGTACCTAGAACCAGAGCGCCTCAAAACCCTGGTTAAGACCTACTGCGACTTTCTGCCCGTTGCCATCAAGCTAGACGGCGAACAGATTAATAAGCAAAAGGCACCCTGGAAAGAATCCCCCAGCAACCTTTCCAAAGAAGAGTATTTAGAGTTTTATCAATACCTCTACCCCTTCCAAGAAGAGCCGCTGCTGTGGGTGCATCTCAACACAGACTATCCTTTCATCGTCAACGGGATTCTGTACTTCCCCAAAATCAAGCCCGATATTGATGTCACCAAGGGGCAGATCAAGCTCTTTTGCAATCAAGTGTTTGTCAGCGATAACTGCGAAGAGGTGATTCCCCAGTTTTTGATGCCTCTGCGCGGCGTCATTGACAGCAGCGATATTCCCCTCAATGTGTCCCGCAGCTTCTTGCAGGCAGACCGTACCGTCCGCCAAATTGCCAATCACATTGCTAAAAAAGTCGGCGATCGCCTCAAGGAACTCTACCGCGATAGCTACGAAGAATACGTGCGGAGCTGGCAAGACCTCGGCACCTTCGTAAAGTTTGGCTCGATCAACGACGACAAGTTTAAAAAACAGGTGGAAGATATCTTGATCTTCCGCAGTTCCGTTGATCTGGGTGAAGCGCAGCCCGCAGAAAGTGAAGATGCCTGGAGCGATTCCAAGGGCGGAAACTACACCACCATCAAAGCCTACCTAGAGCGCAATAAAGCGCGCCACGAGAATAAGGTTTACTACTGCACCGATGAAGTCAACCAAGCCACCTACGTGGATCTGCTTCAGAAGCAGGGCATTGAGGTGCTCTACATGGATGCCTTTATTGACACCCACTTTGTCCCCTTTCTAGAGCGGGAATACTCAGATGTTAAGTTCTCTCGTGTGGATGCGGACTTAGACGAAACCCTAATCGATAAAGATCAGGCCGCTGAAATTGTCGACCCCAAAACCAACCAAACCCGCAGCGAAGGCATCAAACAGCTCTTTGAGTCTGCCCTCAAGAAGCCTAAAGTCACCATCCGCACCGAAGCGCTCAAGTCCGATAATCCCCAAGGATCACCCCCCGCAATGGTTCTGGTTCCAGAATCCGCCCGCCGGATGCAGGAAATGATGGCCATGATGCAGCAGCAGGTGGCGCAGTTCCCTGAGGAACATACGCTGTTGGTCAATACGGCCCATCCGCTGATCCAAAACCTGATCAGCATCAGTCAGGGCAGCATTGTGCAGGGAGACGGGCGATCGCCTTCAGCAGAGCTAGCGACCCAGATCTGCGAATATGTCTACGACCTGGCTCTGATGGCACAAAAGGGCTTTGATGCGGAAGGGATGAAGTCTTTTTCTGAACGCTCAAATCAGGTGCTGACCCGTCTGACGGAGTTTGCAGCTCGTTAGGGTTAGATTTTGATGCGGTCTTGTACCGCTTATCCTAAGCCCCTCGCCATTGAGTGAGGGGCTTTTATTTTGATGAAAACAAATTGATGAGAACAAATTGATGGGGATAGATTGATGGGGGTGAATCAATGGGAATGAATCGTCCGGAAGCATACCCTTCTCTAATCTTGAGAAAAGCCCAGAAAAGCTCCGAGCATTGATTTGATAGTGAGAGATCATTGATAGTAAGAGATGATATTTATCAAGCCCTGCATTGGGTTAAGCGTTGGCGAATCCTCTCTGCAAGAGAATCGCGGCACAAACAACGTACTGCGCCCGACCGCCAAGAGGTTATCTGTCAGAGGCAAAGATGACTTGCGGTGGGTCAGCTAAGCCGATATTGCCCGTAAACACCTTGGGAGCCTGAACATGCTGTCCGTACAAGAGGCTGAAGCCAAGATTTTGCAGATGGTTCAGTCGCTGGCGGAGGAGGGTGCCCAGGCGCACGAAACCGTGAGTCTGAGTGCTGCTCAGGGGCGCATTTTGGCAGAAGATATTGTCAGCGGCCAAGATTTTCCCTACTGGGATCACTCCGCTATGGATGGGTACGCCGTCCGAGCTGAGGACTTACAGGGCTGCACCACGGCTCAGCCCATCTCGCTCCAGGTTGTGATGGAGATTCCCGCAGGGCGTGCTCCCACACAAGCCCTACAGACGGGGCAGGCGGCACGGATCTTTACGGGGTCTATGATGCCAGAAGGCACAAATGCTGTGATTATGCAGGAGCAGGCTGAGCGCATTGGCGATCGCGTGACGTTTAGCACTTGTCCAGAAGCACAGGCTTGGGTGCGTCAAAAAGGCGATTACTACAGGGCAGGGCAGCCCTTACTCAAGCGAGGAACCTGTCTGCAGGGGGTAGATCTCGCAATTTTGGCATCGGCTCAGTGCGCTGTCGTTTCGGTCTATCGTCCCGTGCGGGTTAGCGTGTTTTCGACGGGGAATGAACTTGTGCCGCCCGGACAGCCGCTCCAGCCTGGGCAAATTACGGACTCCAACCAGCTCACCCTGACGGCGCTGGTGCAGCAGACTGGAGCGATCGCTCAACCTCTGGGCATTGTCCCTGACGATCGGAGTTCGCTAAAACGCGCGATCGCCTCAGCCATTGCCGAAGCTGACGTGGTGATCTCCTCTGGCGGAGTCTCGGTGGGCGACTACGACTATGTGGAAGAAGTCTTGACAGAACTGGGCGGCACCCTGCATATTCAGTCCGTAGCAGTTAAGCCAGGGAAGCCGCTCACCGTGGCAACCTTTGATCATCCTAAGCGCGATCGCCCTGTCCTGTACTTTGGCCTACCGGGCAACCCCGTTTCGGCTCCGGTCGGGTTTTGGCGATTTGTCCAGCCCGCACTGCGGAAACTATCGGGTCTGAGCCAGGGCTGGGAAGCCGTCTTTGTGCGGGCAAAAACCCTGCAAGACCTGAGGGCGGACGGAAAACGCGAAACCTATCTTTGGGGGCAGCTTTTTCTAAATGCAGAAGGCATTCATGAATTTGAGCTGGCTGGGGGCATCCATAGCTCTGGCAACCTCATTAATTTGGCCCAAACCAATGGTCTAGCTGTCCTCCAGTGCGATCGCCCTTCAGTGGAAGTGGGTGACTGGGTGCTGGTTATGCAGGTCGGGGCAGTACGGCTGAGATGAATATCCATAGTCCATGAGCCATAGTCCATGAGCCATAGTCCATGAGCAGCCCTTAAGCAGCCCTTAATTGGCCCTTACTCACCTCAAAAATTCCTTCTTCTTAAAAACTTCATGGAGCTAACCACAACCCTCTCAGCCCAAACCGTCCGTAACGCAGTCCGGGAAGCGGGCATTAACGCCAATTACTGGTATGCGGTGGGCTGGGCAAAGGAGCTACTGCCCGGTGCGGTGATGTCTATTACCGTCTGGAAACAGGCGATCGCCCTTTACCGAGATGGGCAAGGCCAAGTACAGGCTCTAGAAGATGCCTGTCCCCATCGCGGGGTGGCGCTCCACAAGGGGCAGGTGAAGGGCTGTCATCTGGTTTGTCCCTATCACGGCTGGGAGTTTAACCCTGAAGGGCAATGCGTCAATATCCCCTACCTGAGCGATCAGCAAAAGCTGCCCACCGCCAAAGCCCGCTCCTATCCGGTTCAGGAAAAATACGGCATTTTGTGGGTGTTTCCAGGCAACCCAAACCTAGCAACCCAAATTCCCATCATCGAGATTCCTGAGTATGGTCGCCCAGACCTGCTCATGATTCCCATTACAGGTCATTTCAAGGCGCACTTTTCCATTTGCAATGAAAACGCCCTGGATGTTTTTCATGGGTTTCTGCATCAAGGACTCCAGGGATGGTTTGATCCGGAATTAGCGCAGCTAAAAGAAACCCCTGGCGGACTTCATGCCATCTATAACGTCTCCTACAAAGGCAGGATGGCCAAATTTCTGGGACTGAGCGATCGCGCAGATACCGTGACCACGGTGCCGATTTCTATTGATTACCGCTACCCCAATTACGCCACTGCCTTAGAGGGTGTTTCATCGCTCTACCTCATGCGCCTCCCTGTCGATGCCCAGGAAAGCCGCTCCTTTGCGCTGTTCTTTTTTAAGGTCAATTTGCCCCAGGGACTGCTTAATTTACTGCGTCCGGTGCTGCTTAGAGTGCTGCCGCGCTTTGTGCTGTATCGGTTCTTGGCCCAGGATGTAGAGATGATGGAAAGCGAACAGCAAAACTACACCGCCAACCCCCACCGCATCTATGCAGAAATTAATCCGGCGATTATTGCGCTCCAGCGAGTTACCCTAAAACAGTATGAGTCTTATCTCACCTCTCAAGAAACCGCTCCTCAAACCACCAAGGGTCAAAATCAACGATAAACTAGAAAAACCAGCTTAGAAAAGCGCTTTTTGCGTCACGTTTTTGAGATGATTTGAAGTGAATTGAATTGATCGCAGGATCAACAAAGCTCTTGGCTGGAACGTTGTGTCTTTCTGAACAATCTCGCCCCTTCCGCTCCACTTTTTTTAAAATACTTAGCCCTTGTCCTATGGATGTCTCGCACTATCTTGCCCAGCAAAAAAAGCTAACCCCTGGGAGCCAACAGTACGAAGCCTTTATCCAGCAGCTTGATGCCCTAGGAATTGTTGGGATTCCGCTTCCTCGTCAAAAAATGCCAAAATTTACGCCGAAGTATTACACCTCACAGTTCCTCGAAGAAAGACAGGAAGAACTCGGTCAGGATGCCCTCAAAATCAACCTCGCGATCGCCCTTCAGACCCTCATTTTAAAGGCGCGGGGCATTGAACCCCAGTTTGAAGTGGTAGCGGGTTCCCTGATTGAAGAATACTTAAAAACGATGGAAAGTGAATTTGAAGGTGTCGATGAAAAGGTACTCGTTAAACTTCACTCAGAACTCACCCGCAAATCGCGCAATCAGTCGAGGGGCGCAGAAGATGCAGCGGATGCCTAATGATGCCTAATGCCTCACTCTCTAGCCACCCAGACCTCACGCTTCCAGCACTGTCTAGCCTGTGGGAAAGCACCTTGGGCTGGCAGCCTTCCCAGGCACAGCAAGCGCTATTTCAGCGGCTCTTGGGGCAGATGTATGACCTCAACCAGAATGTTAACCTCACGCGCATCACTGACCCTGAAGCGTTTTGGGAAAAGCACCTGTGGGACTCATTGTGGGGCATTCAACCGTGGCTGGCCGGATCTACAAAACGCCGTGAAGTGGAGCACGCTGAAGCGGAAGAAGTCGCGCTCCAGACCTTACGGGCAGTAGATATTGGGACGGGGGGCGGTTTCCCAGGAATTCCGATCGCGATCGCTTTGCCCCACTGGCAGGTGACGCTGCTAGACTCCACCCGCAAAAAAGTGGCCTGCCTCGAAACGCTCTGCCAAGATCTACCCTTGTCCAATGCAGCGCCTATCTGCGATCGCGCTGAAAACTTTGGACAAAGCCCTCGCGATCGCGCGACCTATGACTTGGCTTTTGTCCGTGCGGTCGGCCCCGTTTCCTGCTGTGCAGAGTATGCCCTACCCCTCCTGAAAGTTGGCGGGACAGCGATCCTATATCGCGGTCAATGGAGTGCAGAAGAGGAGAGCGTGCTACAGCGTGCGCTTATCACCCTCGGTGGCGAACTGGTGGAGCTACGTAATACCCAAACGCCCCTTACCCAAGGCCAGCGTCACGGCCTTTATCTTCGCAAAACGCAGCCAACACCTCCAAGCTTCCCGCGCAAGGAAGGGCTACCCGCCAAATACCCCTTGGGGACTGGCACGATACCGTCTTAAAGGTCTGGGTCGGAATTCCCAGAGATATTCCCAAATATATTCCCAAGAGATATTCCCAGAGATATCATTCCGCAATCCGGCGATCGCAAGGCATGATGGAAGGAGGGGGTTTTGTCTGATGGAACCCTTGCTTTAATCACAAATCAAGCTTGCAACTTCAAAGTGAATTCCAATGGCTATGGTGTCTTCCCTCAGTGGTGCTCAAATCAGTGGCGCTCAAATTCGGCAAACGTTTTTAGACTTTTTTGCAGCGCGGGGCCACAAAATTTTGCCGAGCGCCTCTCTGGTGCCGGAAGACCCCACGGTATTGCTGACAATCGCCGGAATGTTGCCCTTCAAACCAATCTTTTTAGGACAGCAGACCGCAGAATTTCCAAGGGCGACCACATCCCAAAAATGCATCCGCACCAATGACATCGAAAACGTGGGGCGCACGGCGCGGCACCATACGTTTTTTGAGATGCTGGGCAACTTTAGCTTTGGCGACTACTTCAAAGAACAGGCGATCGCCTATGCGTGGGAGCTTTCCACTCAAGTCTTTGCCCTACCCCCAGAGCGGGTGGTGGTGAGTGTGTTTGAAGAGGATGATGAAGCCTTTGCGATCTGGCGTGATCAGGTAGGGGTGCCTGTAAGCCGCATTAAGCGCATGGGGGCAGACGATAACTTTTGGGTGTCGGGGCCAACGGGGCCTTGTGGGCCTTGCTCAGAGCTGTACTACGACTTTCACCCTGAGCAGGGGGAAGACAATATTGACCTTGAAGACGATACCCGCTTCATCGAGTTTTATAACCTCGTCTTCATGCAGTACAACCGCGACGCGGAGGGCACCCTCACGCCGCTGCAAAACCAAAATATTGATACGGGCATGGGTCTAGAGCGGATGGCTCAGATTCTGCAACAGGTGCCCAATAACTACGAAACGGATCTGATTTTCCCCATTATTAAAACTGCGGCTGATCTAGCTGGCATTGACTATTTTAGGGCCGATGAGAAAACCAAAGTTTCACTAAAAGTGGTGGGCGATCATGTGCGCTCTGTGGTTCACATGATCGCCGATGGTATTACAGCGTCTAATACCGGACGCGGCTATGTCCTGCGCCGCTTAATTCGGCGGGTGGTGCGCCACGGGCAGTTGATTGGGATTGAAGGCGCGTTTATTGTCCAGGTAGCAGAAACAGCGATCGCCCTGTCTGAAGTGGCCTACCCAAATGTTCGAGAGCGAGACACGCTCATTCAAGTTGAACTGGCACGAGAAGAAGCCCAGTTCCTCAAAACCTTGGGACGAGGCGAAAAACTGCTCGAAGAGATCCTACTAAGTGCCGCTGGGGGCATTATTTCTGGGCTGGATGCCTTTACCCTCTACGATACCTACGGATTCCCCCTAGAACTCACCCAAGAAATTGCAGCAGAACGTGGGGTTGAGGTAGATATAGAAGGCTTTGAAGCGGAGATGGTGCAACAACGCGATCGCGCCCGTGCCGCCCACGAAACCATTGACCTCACCGTGCAAGGTGCCCTCGATCAGCTTGCCGAACACATTCACCCCACAGCCTTTTTGGGCTACACCGAACCTTCCAGCACTGCTCAGGTGGTCGCCCTACTCATCGAAGGTCACTCCGTTGAAACCGCTGGCTCCGGAACAACAGTGCAGATTGCCCTGAATCAAACCCCCTTCTATGCCGAATCTGGGGGACAGGTGGGAGATCGCGGTTATCTGTCCGGCACTGATGTGGTGGTGCGCGTTGAAGACGTACAGAAAGAATCGGGTATCTTCATCCACTACGGCAAAATCGAGCGGGGCACATTGCGGGTCGGCGATACCGTCACCGCCCAAATTGATCGAGCCTGTCGCCGTCGTGCCCAGGCCAACCATACCGCTACCCATCTATTGCAGGCGGCACTTAAAAAGTGGATTGATGAATCCATTAGTCAGGCCGGTTCCTTGGTCGCCTTTGACAAACTGCGATTTGACTACAACTTTAGCCGTAGCCTGACGACTGAAGAGCTTCAGCGCATTGAAGACCAAATCAACACCTGGATTGCCGAAGCCCACAATACCCATACTGAAGAACTGCCCATCGCTGAGGCTAAAGCCAAGGGCGCGATCGCTATGTTTGGCGAAAAGTATGGCGCTCAGGTGCGCGTGATGGATGTGCCAGGGGTTTCCATGGAGCTATGCGGCGGAACCCACGTTAACAACACCGCTGAAATTGGCCTGTTCAAAATTGTGTCGGAAACAGGGGTCGCCTCTGGGGTGCGTCGGATTGAGGCAGTAGCGGGGCCAGCGGTACTGGAGTACCTTAACGTACGGGATGCGGTGGTACGAGACCTGGGCGATCGCTTTAAGGCCAAGCCCGAAGAAATTGCTGAGCGCGTCACAGCCCTGCAAACCGAATTAAAATCTACCCAAAAGCAGTTGGAAGCCCTCAAATCTGAACTGGCGCTAGTGAAATCGACCCAGCTTCTAGATCAGGCCGAAACCGTGGGCGAGCTTAAGCTCCTGGTGGCAGAGCTGGAAGGGGTTGATCCGGCCTCCCTCCAAACTGCAGCAGAACGGCTTGCCCAGCAGCTTGGGGAAGGGGCAGTCATCCTCGGCTCCTCGCCCGAAGCTCAGAAGGTGAGCTTAGTGGCGGCCTTTAGCCCCAGCGTGGTCAAGAAAGGACTTCAGGCAGGTAAGTTTATTGGCGCGATCGCCAAAATCTGCGGCGGTGGCGGCGGCGGGCGTCCCAACCTTGCCCAAGCCGGGGGACGCGACCCTAGCAAACTTCAGGAGGCTCTAGCGGAAGCCAAGGAGCAGCTTCTAAAATCCCTTTGAAACAGCACCCCAAAAAGCAGCCCAAAAGGACGATCGCATCACCAAGATTTAGGCTATTGCGAGGGGTTCAGGGATAGCAGTCGCCCTACTTGGAGAACAGAGGGGGGCTTTACCCGTCCACTTTTGGAGGGGAAGGTCGCTATGGCTCACAGCCTATTCTCAGAACTAGCGCCGCTTAGATTTTTTGAATTTGGAATTGCTAATTTTACGTGAGTTCAATGGTGCACTTGAAGGGTGCACTTTAAGCCCCTCACCCCAAACCCTCTCCCAAAGGCGAGGGGCGTAAGAAGCTTGCTTTTTAATTGCCCCTCCTTCTCCCTAGGGCGAAGGAGGATGGGAGAATGAGGGGCGGTTGTTTTTTATCGAACTCACGTTAATTTTGCAGCATGTCGCCTCTAGACAATGAACCAAGTCAGTATGATTGAATTGAATAAATTGAATTGAATAAATCGAATTGAATCAATTGAATTGAATAAATTGAGTCGAGTCAACCAAGTTGAATCAACTGAATTGATTGAGTTAAAGGACTGAACCCCTCTTCAATGCCCCCTATCCAAGCAGTTGCTGCTGTGTTGCATGAGCCCTCCTGAACCCCCTCAGTCGCGCACTGTCCTAACGAATCTCTCCCAAGTCGTCCAGAAATTCCAGGCGCGTGTTCACTTTTCTAAGCTCGTGTTGCGGAAAGACGCGAGGGTGCCGGAACTGTGGATTCAGGAGGCGGGGGACGCGAAGGCCACGGTCTATCCACTGCTAGGCGATCGCTATACCATTGGGCGCAGCTCCCGCAGTAGCGACATTGTGGTGCGCAATCCCATCGTCAGTCAGCTCCACGCCACCCTCAAGCGCGACCCCAAACGCCGCGCCTTTTTCATTCGGGATGAGCAGTCAACCAACGGCGTTTTCAAAAAGAAGCAAAGGCTCAAAGCCTACGAACTCCGCCATAAAGATGTTTTAACCCTCGGCCCGCCCGATCTAGAAGCCGCCGTTCGGGTTCAGTTTATGGACCCCCCCCCCGCAAAAGTCAAAATAATGAGGGGCCTGCTGTATGGCCTGACGGGTCTGTTTGGTGTGGGTGCGGTCAGCTTGGCTGTGGCTTGGCAAAATATTTCGGTAACTCCTCTACCCGCGTCTCTACAGGGGCCCATCGTGGTGCTAGCCCGTGACCAAACACCACTGAACCAGGTGCAGATTAAGGGCCACACCGAACTCAAGCAGCTCTCAGACTATTCGCCCTTCGTGATTCAGGCGCTCTTGGCCTCAGAAGACAGCCGCTATTACTGGCACTTTGGAGTAGATCCTTTAGGGGTGTCCCGCGCGATCTTTACCAACATTTCGGGCGGTCGTCTCCGAGAAGGGGGCAGCACCATCACCCAGCAGCTCTCGCGGAGCCTATTCCGCAGCTATGTGGGGACGGAAGATTCCCTGGGGCGGAAGGTTCGCGAGGCGATTGTGGCCCTCAAACTTGAAACCTACTACAGCAAGGATGAGCTGCTCCTGAGCTATCTCAATAAGGTTTATTTGGGAGCCTACGCCAGCGGGTTTGAGGATGCGGCTCAGTTTTATTTTGGGAAGTCGGCCAAAGACTTAAGCATTTCTGAGGCTGCAACCCTCGTGGGCATTCTCCCTGCGCCCAATAGCTTCAATCCGGTGCAGGACTATAGCGCTGCGGTGGAGTACCGGAATCGCGTCATTACCCGCATGGCGGAGCAGGGGCGCATTTCCGCCAGCGATGCAGAACGGGCAAGGCGATCGCGCATTGAAATTAGCCCCAGAGCCAAGCAGGAGCTCCAGAGCAACCTTGCCCCCTACTACTACAGCTATGTATTTGACGAGCTAGAGCAGCTTTTAGGCAAGGATCTGGCCCAAGAGGGCAACTTTATTGTGGAAACGGCCCTTGACCCTAAGATCCAGGCCCAGGCTGAGTCCATGCTCGTGAGCGACGTGGAGAGCAACGGGGCTTCCTATGGCTACTCCCAAGGGGCGATCGTGACCTTTGACTTTCGTAAAAGCGAGATTTTGGCGATGGTGGGCGGCACCAGCTACCGCAAAAGTCAGTTTAACCGCGCCACCCAGGCTCTAAGGCAGCCCGGTTCTACCTTTAAGCTGTTTGCCTACACCGCCGCTATTGAGCAAGGGATTTCCCCCAGTACGGTCTTTTCCTGTGCACCCGTCTCTTGGGAAGGCCAGTCTTTTGCAGGCTGCAATGCTCAATCTGGGCAGATGGATCTCGCAACCGGACTGACCCTCTCTGAAAATCCCATTGCCCTGCGGGTGGCTCAGACCGTCGGGCTAAATCGCGTAATCCAAACCGCAAGGCGTATGGGGGTTGAATCCAAGCTTGCAGCAGTTCCTGGTCTAGTGCTAGGGCAAAGCGAATCAACCTTACTAGAAATGGCGCGTGCCTATGCTGTAGTCGCAAACGAAGGGCGCAAAAATCCACCCCTTGCCATTCGCAAGATTTCTGATGCAGGAGACTGCACCACCCCCAATGCGATTCAAACCTGTCGGGTGATGTATAGCCACCAGGATAGCCAGGATGCCGCCATTCAGGTGTTGCCTCCAGCGATCGCCAACACCATGACAGATCTGCTGCAAGGCGTTGTCCGCTCCGGCACTGGACGCGCTGCTGGACTAGGGCGTGGAGAAGCTGGCAAGACAGGCACCACAGACGACAACCGAGACCTATGGTTTATTGGGTTTGTGCCAAGTCAGGGGCTATTGACCGGAGTCTGGCTCGGCAATGATGACAACACCCCCACCTCCGGCAGCAGCGGTCAAGCCGCCGCCCTGTGGGGCAGGCTGATGCAAACCGTTGTGCAGTAGTTGACTTGCAGCATTTTACTCGCAGAAATTTATTTGCAGCAGCTTTCTGGAATAACCCAGTCCCATTGCGCTGAAGGCTTCAGCTTCGACCCTGAGCACCAATCCTCAAAGTGCTGAGGCAAAGAGTTTAAGTTCTGTAAAGACTAGACTGTAAACTGGGATGCATCACTAAGAAACTTTACGATAAGTTATGTATTAGAAAGTTTTATCAAAAAAAAGCTTTATCAAACAGTTGTCGCACCAAAACGGGACATTGGAGCAAAAGATTTTGGAAGACCCTTCAGCATTCACCGCTGAGGTTAATACCGCTGAGGTTAACACCGCTGAGATTATCGTTCGGCAGGCCTGGTGGACGGTGTTGGGCGCTATTGTGGCGATCGCCTTTGTTGCTGGTGGGGTCTGGGCTGGCATTTACTATTGGCAGCATTCTGATCCCTATGTCCAGAAGGTCTTATCCATCCGGGGCGAAATGAACCGAGGCCACTCCATTTTTCAGCTCAACTGTGCGGGCTGTCATGGGGTGATGGCCGATGGGAGGGTAGGCCCTAGCCTTCATGGTGTATCGAGTCGACGCTCTGAGTGGAGCCTCATTCAACAAATTACAAGCGGTCAAACTCCCCCTATGCCAAAGTTCCAGGCAACGCCTAAGGAGATGGCAGACTTATTGAGCTACCTCAAAACGCTCTAACTTCAGTTCCTGATGATTGGAGAGCAAGGTTAGAAAGCAAGTCTAGAGAGCAGGTCTAGAGAGCAAGCTAAAAGGGTGTAGGAAAGAATTGGCTCAGGTGTCACCATCCTTAAAGCGTCCTGAAATGACGAATTAGGGCGTTTTGGTCGGCGGCTCTTTTAGCGCCTTGATTTGCTGGAGTGCCTGTCGAAAGCCCAACACCACCAAAACATTAGCTAGGGTCAGAAAGAACTCGGCGCCACCATGAATCGGGTCAACATTGGCCAAGGACTGTCCCAAAACGTTCTGGGCATAAAGCCCCGCCGGAATCGTGACTGCAACAAACACCAGGGTCATGTAAAATCCCCAGAGCGCTAGTTTGGGAGCCTGTTTAGACTTGGTGAGGAACCAAAGAAATCCCAGGTAAGGAAACAGGGAAAGGGCAAACAGGGTTTCTTTCGTCATGGGTTCGGTGTCATGATTCTGGTGTCATGATTCTGATATCAAGACTTGAACGTTATGGCTGGGCAGGAAAGAGCCGGATCGCAATGAATTAAGCCCGTGACTTCCCGCCCGATCCAACGGATGCCAGTGAGTAGATCCTATCGATTAAATCACTGATTAACGTGAGTTCAATGATGCACTTGAAACCCCTCACCCCAAACCCCTCTCCCAAAGGCGAGGGGCTTAAGAAGGTTGATTTTTAATTGCCCCTCCTTCTCCCTAGGGAGAAGGAGGATGGGAGGATGAGGGGCGGTTGTTTTTTGTCGAACTCACGTCTGATTAAACTCAGCCATTCAAATCCTTCATTCAAACTCTAGCAGGAGCAGCACCCACCTTGAGTCCGTGGCTTTCAGTGGTTGGAATTGGCGAAGATGGACTGGCAGGGCTGAGTCCGGTTGCGCGTGCCCTTGTTAATCACGCCACAGTTTTGGTCGGCGGAAAACGGCACCTCGCGATGCTGCCGCCGGACGACCCACGGGAAAAGCTGCCCTGGACAGCACCCTTTGAAGCCTCCATTGCTGAGATTCTCAAGCGCCAAGGACAGCCGGTCTGCATTCTAGCCAGTGGTGATCCCCTCTGCTATGGCGTTGGGGTCACGCTGCTGCGAAAACTAGCGATCGCCGAGATGACCATTATTCCGGCACCCTCTGCCTTTAGCTTGGCCTGTGCTCGCCTCGGCTGGACGTTTACGGAGGTTGAAACCATCAGCCTCTGTGGCCGCAACCCAACCCTCCTCCAAGGGCTTCTCTATCCCAACGCACGGATTCTAGTTCTCAGTGAAGGGAAACATACCCCTAGAGTCGTTGCTCAACTGCTGGCCGACCGTGGATTTGGCCAAAGTGCTCTCACGGTTTTAGAACACCTGGGCGGCGTCAAGGAGCACCGTCTGGATGGCCTCGCTTCGGACTGGAGTCAGGAAGATTTTTCCTTAGAAATCGCGGCGCTAAATGTTTTGGCGATCGCCTGTCCTCCTGTTCCGCTGCTTCTGGGCGGAAACAACACTGCCTTCTCCCGACTGGCCGGATTGCCGGATAGTGTCTACCGCCATGATGGACAGCTCACCAAACGAGAGGTCAGAGCCATCACCCTCGCCGCACTCGCCCCCGCCCCTGGTCAGCTACTTTGGGATATTGGTGCTGGCTGCGGATCCATTGCCATTGAGTGGATGCGGAGCCATTCCAGATGCCGTGCGATCGCCATTGAGCAGCACCCAGAGCGACTAGGCTTCATTGCCCAGAATGCCTCAGCCCTCGGCACCCCAGAACTTCAGATAGTGTCTGGGAAAGCCCCCGATGCCCTTCAAGGTTTACCCGCCCCAGACGCAATCTTTATTGGCGGAGGCGTCACTAGCGAGGGCATAGTATCAACTTGCTGGACAGCCCTCAAGCCTGGAGGAAAACTCGTCGTCAACGCCGTCACCCTTGAAAGTGAGCAGGTGATTTTGGAGGGGCAGCAAACCCTCGGCGGAGACCTGACGCGCATTGCAGTGCAGCGTGCAGCCCCTGTCGGTCGATTTATGGGCTGGAAAGCCATGTCACCCATCACCCAATGGACCGTGATAAAAGGTGGGATGGAGCATCAGATTTGAAAGGGTCTGGATGAATGGGCCTTAATGAACGGGCTTTGAATAGACTGTGAGCAGACTCTCCATGAAAGTCCAGGCAAGGCAGAAGCAAATGGGGCGCTTACCAGATCGGTTCATCTCGCTGAAAGGCGAGTCACCCTCTACAATAGAGGCAGCGTAATCGGCAAAAATATGCAAAGGGTCAGTGTTCAAACCGCTGTAGCTTTACCCAGCCTGCATAGCCCACAACCCATTCCCCACGACCCACTCCGTACCATCTCAAGGGATTGAACCTACCATGACTCAAGCGACTCAAACTCAACAAAAGGGAATCTTGATGACGGACTCCGCACTGAAGCATGTGCTGGAGCTACGCGATCGCAACGGCAAAGACCTTTGTCTGCGCGTGGGCGTGCGGGGGGGTGGCTGTTCGGGGATGTCTTACACCATGGACTTTGAAGACCCCAACAATATCCAAAGCACGGATGAAGTCTTTGATTACGAAGGCTTTAAAGTTGTCTCTGACCCCAAGAGTTTGCTGTATATTTATGGACTGGTGCTCGACTATAGCGAAGCGCTGATTGGCGGTGGGTTTAAGTTCACAAACCCCAATGCCGCCCAAACCTGCGGCTGCGGTACATCTTTTTCAACCTAGATTGTCTTTTTCAACCTAGATTTCAGCCTAGATTTTAAAGTTTCTAGGCTTTACCAAACTACCCAGCCCAAAATTCCTCAACCCCAAGCCTGAAGTCCAAGACGAATGACCCAAACTGTTGAAGCACTATTTGATGAAGGGATTGAGCGCTATAAAGCCGGAGAACCCGTAGAAGACTTAATTCCGGTATTTAAGGAGGTGTGCAGCCGCGCAGACCGCAATAGCCCCGCCTGGACCTGTCTTGCTTGGCTGTACTTAATTGCAGAGAAGCCTACTCTGGCCTACAAAGCGGCACAAAAGGCGGTTAAGCTCAACCCCCAAGATCCACAGGCTCGCATCAACCTTTCTATGGCCATGCTAGAAACGGGGCAAAAAGGCGTGCGATCGCACATTGAAATTGTGCAGCAGATGATGATGGTGCCGGAACTCCGAACAGAAGCTGAGCAAAGTTTTGCCGACGGTCTTGCACGCAAGGCAGACTGGAAAAGCTTGCAGAAGGTTAAAGACTGGGTTTTAGAGTAGCGACATCCCATCCAAAAGGAAACATTCAGCGCAAAGACTCAGTAAGCTTGGCTCAATAGGTTTTCTGCTTCTGAATCAAGTCTTTACGCTATAAAGTCTTTACCCTTTGTCACGCGAGAAATGAGTAAAGTGGGCAAAATTCTAGACGGAATCAATACCCTTCTGGTCATCAATACCTTCTTTGTGCTGGGCAGTTTCGTCTGGTTCATTGCGGCGCTGCTGGGCAGAGGGGCTGGCGTCCCCCTGGGTCTAGACCTTTGGCATCAACTCTGGGAACCCGTCTTTACCCCTGCCCTCAGTGTGTTGATGGGGGGGGCAATTTTCAGCGGACTCTTGAGCCAGATTCTAAAAAAATTTCCTAACCTTGCAAAGCCTAAGCAAAGCTAGAAAGCCGCTTCAGCGCTTCAGCCCTCAAAAACACCTTTGAGGGACAGACGGTGAAAGATAGACTGCAAATCTAGAACTCAGCTAGACGGGAAGCGATCGCGCAGCCTGCTGAAAATCAAGATATCTGTACCCCAAAGCTGCATCCTACTTAAGGTTCAGCTCATTCTCCTCATCGGCATACTCGTCGGCCCAATCCTCTTCATCCAGATAGGTCTCCTCAAAAACTGGATGCAGCAGAACAGCCTGCTGCGCATCATGGAGGCTAATCCATTGACCAGCTTCGCGCACTGCCCTTGGCGTATCCTCATATCGTGCGTAAAACCAGGGCGGAGATGTGGGCTGTGTCAGGACAGCCTTCACCCGAATTGGCTCTGCCAAGGGATAGTCTAGGTCTCTAGGAACCTCTAGCCATACTTTTTGTCCAATAATGTCGCTGGGGGACAGCATAGGGGCACCTCCTCTTCATCGCAAAGCAAAACGCTTGCATTCCCTAAAGTCTACAAAAATTTGCTCCTATTCTCCACGCGAAGTCTTTGAATATCGCAAATTTTTTCAATTTTATGCACTTTGATAGATTTTGACCACTGTCAATGAACTGTTGTTGTCCCAACGGACTACCCCTCAGGGCATAGCTCAAAAAGCTCCGTTTTCTCAAGGTATTTGGGGAATCTAGAGGCTGAGCACGGAATGCTGAAATCTAGATACAATATGGCTTTGAGAGTCTTTGCTAGCCGCTATTGCCGGCATTAGTTAACCGCTATTGGTTAGCTTCTATTGGTTTGCCCTTATGCGTAAGTCCTTATTGGACTTCTATTGGATCCCAATTGGATCCCGATTGGATCCCGGTTGGCTCCCGATGGAGCTTAGTCCCCTTATCAGTAAAAATGCCCCAGACGAGGATGAATAGAGTCATGACACAGCTTGAAGTTGTCCCTGAACTAAAGCAGGCCGATTGGCTTTGGAAAGGATGGCGAGTGCACTATGTGCAGTCGGGCACCACGGGGCCGGATATTTTGCTCATTCACGGCTTTGGTGCCTCAACGGATCACTGGCGGAAAAACATCGAGGTTTTATCTCGTCACTATCGCGTCTGGGCGGTTGACCTTCTTGGATTTGGGCGATCGCAGAAGCCTAAAATCACCTATAGCTCAGACCTCTGGCGCGATCAGCTTCAAGATTTTTGCCGAGAAATTATTCAGGCTCCAGTATATGTGGCGGGCAACTCTTTGGGAGGCTATGCGGCCCTCTGTTTTGCAGTAGACTGTCCCGACTGGACTCAGGGTCTTGTTTTGCTGAACTGTGCAGGCCCCTTTACTGCCGATAGTCAGGTGCAGCGTCCCCTCTGGCAGCAGGCTATTTCAGAGATAACGCGATCGCTCTTGAAGCTCCCGTTTGTAATTGAGGTGGTGAGCTTTTTCCTGTTCAACCGTACCCGCGATCGCCAGCGTATCCGCGAGATTTTACTCAAGGTCTACAAAGACCCCACCGCCGTCACCGATCGCCTCGTGGAAGAAATCTACCAGCCCGCCTTTGATGAAGGTGCGCTAGATGTCTTTGCTGCGGTTTTTAAGACCCCTCCAGGCCGCAAGCTAGACGAACTGCTCAAGAATCTCCAGCGCCCCCTACTGCTGCTGTGGGGAAACGCTGACCCCTGGATGACGCCCACAAAGGCTCAGCAATTCCTTCACTATGCCCCAGACGCAACCTTGGAATGGGTAGATGCAGGCCACTGCCCCCATGATGAGCGTCCTGAAGTGGTAAACGCAGCGCTAGACCAGTGGATTCAGACACAGGAAGCCCAGATATCACAGCCTCCAACCCCATAAACTCCGAAGAACGTCCACCTCATGGTAGATACCGAATGATTCTAAAAACCGATAAAAATAGAGCTGGTGGGAAAAGATGTAGGAAATTAGCTCAGGTTTGAGACTCAGCCGCTAATAGGGCATCTCTAATAGGACATCTCCAATAGGGCATCTCGAATACGGCATTCCAGGTTTCCTGCAGTGTTGTAAGGCATTCTGTTTTGAGGATTCTGTCTCTTAAGTACTTTGTCTTATTGACGTTGTCTTACGGCACTGTCTTATAAGTAATAAATGAATCAATTACAAATGGAGAAACCGCATGGGTATGGATCGTCGCGCTTTTTTGTCGTGGGTGGGGGTTGGCGCGATCGCCAGTAGTCTCCCGCTCGCGATCGCGGCCTGCTCCTCGGACAGTCCCACAGAAAGCGTAGCGTCACCGAGCGCTGTTCCTGCTGCCGCCCGTCCCGACGGCTTTACTGAAGTGGGGTCAGTCGCAGCGCTTCAGCAAGCAGGGTTCATTCAAGATAAGGCCTTTGTATCAGGCCCGCTCCTTGTGGTGAATGACCCAGCGAACCCATCTCAACTCATTGCAGTTAACCCCACCTGCCCCCACGATGGCTGTGCTGTGGACTGGAATCGCACCTCAACAGAATTCATCTGTCCCTGTCACAACTCCAGGTTTAAGACCGATGGCAGCGTCAGTCAAGGCCCAGCCAGCAAACCCTTGGCAACCTTTATCGCAAAAACAGAGGGAGATCTCGTGCTGGTTAAGGGGGGCTAACAGGCGAGTACCGTTGCGGGGGTTGCACCTGCCAAATCTAGCTATACCGAGATCTACCGATATCGAAGCTGCTCAATAGCCTCTAAATACTCAGGAATGGCCTCGCTTCCAAGGACGCAGGCTCTCCGGTCAACGGCCAGCAGATCATCGCCCCAAATGACCTGACCCAGCGCGATACTTTGCCCTCGGTCAGGCTGCCAGCTCTGGCTCACAAACTTGCGATCGCCATCCACAACAGCGCCCTGAAACAGATGACCGATGGAGAAGTACACATCCTGAAGCACTTGAGGGACGGAGGGACGATGGAGCTGTCCCCGTGAGTTTGGGCTCCTGGCCTTATATTTCGAGCGCGGAAAGAGACCGTATAGGTTTTTGAGAGAGGCCGAAATCAAGGGCTGATCTTTCAAGATTGTGCGCTTGAGAGCACCCACACTGATGCAGCAGTCTACCTCCGCAAGAATGGCGGGTGCCCACATCGACTTAAACCGGACGGGCTGCGGCGATCGATTGGGATACTCCTGAAGCGGAAGCTGATCTGCATCCAAAAGCTGCATGCCTTCATCCATGAGGGCGTATAGCCCATGCCGACTTGCGATCGCACTGAGGGCAACAGGAGAGCAGACCCCTTCAACAACCAAAATTTCGGCGTTAGGGCTTGACTGGCGCAAACGCTTCAAAACTTCGCCCAAAACCCTCATGCTCACCGTCACGGGCGGCCCAACAGGGTAGCCCAGATTTGGCTTGACTAAAATACGCCGTGAGCCAATAGCCGAGGTCGGCGGAGTATAAATGAAGCGATCAGTCTCGCTAGACTGTACCCCTTCAGTCGCGATCGTAGCGGGAGGAACTGGAACCATGAAGCGTTTGGAACTCTTAAAACATCTAGGGCATTAAAATCAAGGCTGGCGGGGAGGGCGATATTTTTTAGACCCTAAGCTCTAGACCCTAAACTCTAGACCCTAGACTCTAAGGGCAATGGTGCTGAACCTACGATCATTTAGCGCGGTTATCCAGACCTTTTTGAGAGACAACCCATGACCACTTCCACGCTTGGCAGGTTAGGCTAAGGGTAGGTTAATTTATTTCATAAAAGCCATGAGGCTCCACTAGCGTGTAGCTGCACCAAACTGCTTCAGCCCTGACGGGAATGGAGAGAGAATTGAACCGAACAATACTTCAGGTCTTAAATCTCGCCATTTTGCGCATCTTTATACTAGACTAGGCGTCAAGCTAAAAGGGTAGGCTCCGTAAGCGCAGGTTTGAGAGGGACAGTTTAAGACGCTAGATAGATTGAGGGGTCGCCGCCTAAACAGGATCAACCAATGAGCGCAGGCGGCGGCTCAGATAGGGCTGTTGAAACGGCTGAGAAAATTTGTATTGGAGAGGCAATCTATGCTACACCGCAAGATTTATCAGCTTTACAGTGAAGGACATGAGGTGTGGGTGTTCTTGCGAGATCAGCAGCGCTGGTTAGAGCGTGCGCGCATCATTGATATGGAAGGGGATCTCGTTACCCTTCGCTACGAGACCGATGAAGAAGACGAAATGTGCTCTTGGGAAGAAATGGTTCGTCTCGAAAGTATTGGTGCTGTGACACGAAAACTTGCTTCAGTGCCGCGAGGCGATGTGGAGCCCTTGGTGTCTGATGACTGTCCTGAGGCAGAGCAAATTCCAAATCCCCACCCTGAAGCTAATCATGATTAGCCGCTCTCAATACTAGCTGCTCTCAATACTAGCCGTTCTCAATACTAGCCACGCTCAATCACCCTCACTCCACTGTGCTGGGTTGAGGGAATAAAAGGCTTGAAGCTGCTGGTAGAGCGCTGGATGGTTCGTTAACAACGCTTTAGGCTTCTCAAAAAAGGTTTCGGTCGCCACTGCAAAAAATTCAGCCGGATTAGTCGCTCCGTAGCTGTCCAAGACAGTCTTTTTGCCTTGCACAATCCGCTGACAAAGGGCTTGGTACTCTTTTGTCATGACTTGCGCCCAGGCGGTATAGTCTGTCTCTGAGTTCAAAATGGGGACGCCTTCCGCTTTTCCATCTTCTTGGTCGAGCTGGTGGGCGAATTCATGGAGGATGACGTTTTTGCCGTCTTGCCAATGGCGCATGCCCTGCTGAACCTGATTCCAAGCTAAAACCACTAAATCAGCGTCCCAAGATTCGCCAAGGCGAGCAACCCGACGCTCATGGACGACGTAGCCAGTGGATGTCGTTTCATTCACCCAGTAAGCGCTGGGGTAGATCAGAACGGAACGTAGCTTTGGGAAGTAGGTGTCGCGTTCGTTCAGCAGCAGCAGGCTGGCGACGGCTGCAATGATGAACTTCATTTCTGGAGTGACCTGCAGCCCCCCGCAGCCAATGAACTGCTTCTCGGCTAAAAAGACCTGGATATGTCCCTGGAGTCGCTGCCGCTCTGAGCGTGAGAGCTGAGGATACATGGGGAGGTACTGCTCTAGGGTTGCTAGCCACTGAGCAGGGAAAGGCTTTGCCCTCAGACGATTCCGGCACTGCTTCAACCAGGTGGGATAGCCCAAGACCGCTGCAACCGCGATCGCCGTCAGCAAGAGGAGAAAGATCGCGGCTGTCATGGCTGCTGCATTAGGCTTTGTAGACCAAGACTGGGGAGAAAAAACTTATGGCCTTGCTGAGCCCTGCCGCCAGCGGGTCGTGCCATCGGGTTGATCAATAAGCGTGATGCCTTGCGCCTTGAGTAAGTCCCGAAGGCGATCGCTCTCTGCAAAGTTTTTAGACTGCCTCGCTGCGGTTCGCGCCGCAATCATGGCTTCAATTTCAGGACTATTGACCTGCGCTTGTCCAGAGGCTTCTTGCGCTGATGCTGCTTCTAGTCCCAGCACCTCTAATCCCAGCACTGTAGACAAGTCGACAAGGGTTTGCCATTCTTGGCGCAGATCGGAAGCATCGCGATCGCTTTTCCCGACGTGGTTGATTACATTTCCGGCGCGCCGTAACTCCTTCGCCAGCTCAAACAGGACAGCTAAGGCCCCTGGGGAGTTGAAGTCATCATCCATTGAGGATTGAAAGCGCTGAACAGCCTGCTGAGCAACTTCTGAAGGGTTTTGAAGACCAGCGCGGGAATCATCCGACTCAAGATCCGTCCAGCCCAGAGCATTACCAAAGTCTTGGGCAAAGGTGAGTCCAGCCTTGAGGGTCTGCCAACTGATTTGGGCAGAACTGATAGCCTCTGGAGTAAAGTCGATGGGCTTCCGATACTGAGCCTGGAGGACAAAAAGCCGTAGCGCCATCGGGTCAAAGCGATCGCCCTCTAGAATAGCCAATGGCTCATCCAGAAGCTGACGAATCGTGGTGAAATTGCCTAGGGACTTAGACATTTTCTCCCCCTCAACATTCACCATGCCGTTGTGTAGCCAGTAGCGCGCGAGCGATTTTCCGGTGACGGCTTCGGACTGGGCAATTTCATTTTCGTGATGCGGAAAGATCAGATCGGCTCCCCCTACGTGGATATCAATCTGTTCTCCAAGGCCGTCACGCACCATGGCAGAGCATTCAATATGCCATCCTGGACGACCGGCCCCCCAAGGGGAATCCCAGAAGGGTTCTTCGGGCTTAGCAGCTTTCCATAAGGCAAAGTCAAAGGGATCTTTTTTCTTGGGCTCTGCACTTGGGTCATCAGGCGGCTCAGGCACTGAGGTGTTTGGTTCTGGGTGGTTAGATTCTGGGTGGCTAGATTCTGGATGATTAGATTCTGGATGATTAGACTCTGGCACCTCCACCCGACCACTGGCTCCGGCCTGCATATCGTCTAGTTTGCGACCGGATAGTTTTCCGTAGCCGGGAAAACTGCGCACGGAATAGTAAACATCGCCCTCTGCTGCATAGGCGATGCCCTTTTGCTCTAGCTCATGAATGAGGCGCTGAATTCCATTTAGGGCATGGGTCGCGCGCGGGTAGGCATTGGCCTTACGAATATTGAGCCGCTCCATGTCTTCAAAGTAGGCTGCAATATACTTTTCGCTGACGGCAGCCATGGTGGACTGCTCTTCACGGGCGCGCTTTAGAATTTTGTCGTCAATGTCGGTGAAGTTTTGCACGTACTGCACCGCATAGCCCCGCCATTCGAGATAGCGGCGCACGGTGTCCCACACAATATAGGAACGAGCATGGCCCAGATGGCAATAGTCATAGACCGTCACCCCACAGCAGTACATCAGGACGCGGCCTGGGGTGAGGGTTTCAAAGGGTTCTTTGCGGCGGCTGAGGCTGTTGTAAAGCGTGAGGGACATGGGGGCAGCAGACAGTGGGTCAGGAAAATTTTGGGGAAAGGCGATCGCCCCAGAAGCTCTATCTTACCGGAAGGACTCGTTGACAGCTTGCCCGTGGACAGATGGCTCATGAGATCTTGTCGGGCATGGGCTGCTGATAACGAGCTGTTTTACATAAACGCGATCGCAGCGAGGGGTTTCAACGCCTGTAGCTGGAATATATCCATTTTTTTCGTAAAGCTGGACGGCTTCTTTGAGCACTGAGGCAGTTTCAATCCAGATTTGACGGTAGCCCCGCATTGCGATCGCGGCTTCTAGCTGCTCTAACAGAAATTGTCCTAGTCCCTTTCCCCGAACCTTGGGATGCAGATACATCTTGCGAATTTCGACAGCTTTCTCTGCGCGCTGAATAGGATAGTAGGCCGAAGTACCGAGGAGGATACCCGATTGCTCTACGACCCAAAATTCCCCGCCGCGCTCTAAGTAACAAGACTCCACCTCTAGAACATCTCGATCTGCTCCTTGAGGCTCCCAGCCCAAACCATATTCCGCCAAAACCCCACGAATGACCTCCGCTGCATCTTGCCGATCTGAGGGCTGCCAGGAGCGGATTAAAAGCGGTTGGTCTTGAAACGCTGGGTCTTGAAACGTTCGATACAAGAGCCTCATGGGATAGTCCTTCGGGCTAGCTATGAATGCGCGGCTGAGGATGCAGCGTTGTCAGCAGATCGCTTTCAACCTCAGATAGTTCTTCCAGGCGTTGCTGTACGCTGTCAGCCGCAAAGTAGGTCTGAGCCAGTACCCAGTACACGCCGTAGTGTCTCGCCTCTGACGCCATCAGGCTACGGTAAAATCGAGCCAATTCTGGATCGGGAAGGTGCTGCGCCAGCAACCCTAGGCGCTCATGGCTACGGGCTTCAATCAGGCCAGAAACCAGTAGGGTATCAAGCAGTCGCTCTGGTTCCTGCCGTCGGATGTGTCCACTGAGGCCAGCGCCATAGGGTGGGGCAGGAAGCGGCTTTAGCGGGACACCCCGACGCTCTAGCCATTGATTGACCAGCTCAAAGTGCTCTAGCTCCTCACGGGCGATCGCGGTGAGCATCCGCACCAGCTTTTCATGGGCCGGGTAGCGAAACAGGAGGTTGAGCGCCACACCAGCGGCCTTGCGTTCGCAGTGGGAATGGTCGAGCAGCACCGTATCCAGGTGGGCGATCGCCTGTTCAACCCAAGCCAGTGAGGTGGGCTGCTTCAACCATTTAATGGTGGCTTGAGTTGTTAGCTCAGTGGTTGGCTCAGTTATGGGCTGAGCCGTTGGCGCAGTTGTTGTCGCAGTTGTTGGCAATGCAGCGCTTGAAGTCATGGGTGAAGCGTGAAGGAAATCGGAAAATCGGGCACCGCAAGCAGCAAATCTACTTGGCCTGATGATTGGCAAGGCGATCGCGGAGCTGTCTGAGACTTTGGGCAATATTCGGGTCGCTCTTTTGTAAGTCCGATACCTTTTCGCAGCTATAGAGGACTGTTGTATGATCCTTGCCCCCAAATTCTTCGCCAATTTTGGGCAGGCTCAACCCCGTATGCTGACGCATCAAAAACATGCCCACCTGGCGGGCGTTGCTAATATCCCGACGTCGAGAGGTGCCCTTTAAGTCTTCGACCGAGATACCAAATGTTTCCGCCACCGCCAAAATAATCATGTGGGGCGACGCGGTTAAGTTGACCGAGGAGGGGGTAAGGACGGGCGCAATATTTTCAACCGTCATCGGTAGCCCCGAAATGGAGATATAGGCCACCGCTCGAATTAAAGCGCCTTCTAGCTCTCGAATGTTAGAGGTATAGGTTGAGGCAATGTACTCAATCACCTCGCGGGGCAGCCGAATATTTTCGTACTCCGCCTTCTTTTGTAAAATGGCCATCCGCGTTTCGAGGTCGGGGGGCTGAATGTCCGCAATTAGCCCCATAGAAAACCGAGAGCAGAGTCGTTCCTGAAGGCGTGGAATCTGGCTGGGCGGACGATCTGAGGCCAAAACCACCTGCTTCCCCGCTTCATGCAGCGTATTGAAGGTGTGGAAAAACTCTTCCTGAGTGTATTCCTTCCCTTCAATGAACTGGATATCATCCACCAGCATTACGTCTACCGCCCGGTAATGCTCCCGAAAGCTCTGCATCCCGTCTTTGCGGATGGCGGCAATCAGGTCGTTGGTAAACTGCTCGGTAGAGACATAGAAAATCTTAGAGTCTGGACAAATTTCAAGGCGATAGTGGCCAATAGCCTGCATCAAATGGGTCTTGCCCAGCCCGACGCCGCCGCACAAAAAGAGCGGGTTGAATTCTCGTCCAGGCGACTCGGCAACGGCTAAGCAGGCGGCATGGGCCATCCGGTTATTGGGGCCAACCACGTAGCGAGAAAAGGCATACTTTGGGTTCAGGTCACTGCCCCTCGGTCGCTGGGATGCAGCAACGGGTGCGGTCGGGGATGCGGTGGGCGGCATCATCATGGTTGACCCAGGCAGTCCGCTGTCATTTTCGCCCTCACCGGGCTGCACTTCGATCTGGATTTCTACGGCATGGCCCAAAATATCCTGGACTGCTTCTGCGATCGCCTTGATGTAGTACTTTTGGAGCCAGTTTCGCGCGAAGGGATTGGGCGTCTGAATCGTGAGGCAAGTATCCACCAGTTCCTTCGCGCTAGCCGTTTTTATCCAGGTTTCAAAGGTTGGGCGACTCAACTGAAGCTGCAAACGCTCAAGAACCTGACTCCAAAGGCTTTCGACAGAAATATCCACAGGCTAACCTCAGTAATCTTCGGACGGTAATGTTTGGGCGTATCGTTGCAGCGTGACCCACAGGACAGGGCAGCAGCAGCCATTGTGCAGCAGCAGCCATTGCAAGGTCAGGCAAGATTCAGTCGGACTTTTATGCTAAGCGCACTGATTCTCCTCTTAAAACAGTATTGGCTTTTCTAAGCTAGCGTTTTCGCCTTAGGGTTCACCAGTTTTTAAGTAGTTCTTAAGCAAACCACCCAAGCTGGAGGACAGCACAGAATTTCCGTTCTTTGGAGCACAATTCACTCTGGAAACTCTAAAGGCCATAGCTCAGCGATCGCCAGACTCCAGCCCGGCAGCAGATCTGGAAGCCTCAATGTATCACCATCCTGGAGCACAATCCGTTCTTGGTTCGCTTGATATAGCTCCAGCGATCGCTGCTCTGGGTCAATTAAAATGCCGATTTGCGTCCCCAACGACAAAAACTCCTGAATCTTCTCGCGCAGCTTTTTAAGGCTATCCGTTGGTGATTTAACCTCCACCACCAAATCGGGCGCTAGGTCTGCAAAGGATCTGGGGCTACTGCGCAAGCGTGCTGCCGCCACAAAAGAAACATCTGGGGAGCGGGTATTGGCATTGGGTAAATTGAACCCTGCCCCTGCCCCCGTCACGCGCCCCAATTTATTGGGTTTGACCCAATTTCGGAGCTGTGCGCTAAATTCTGAGGCGACTTCATCAGATTCATAACCTGACGGGGGCATGACAATTATTTCTCCATCGACAAGCTCCAGCCGATGATCGGGCAGTTGAGCCTGGACTCGCTCTAGATCTTTGGCAGATTGGGCCAGCATCAAGGCACCTTCCTTTCAATCCATACCTAAAAGGGTAGCTCGAATTGCCCAGTCTCTTCTTTAACCCGATGGGAGGGTTTACCTTTGGGCTGTGGGGGCTGACTGCTTTTGCGCAGCCCCACGGCAATCTTGCTGTGCTTCTCAATTTGACCCATGACCTGTTTGGCGCGCTGAATGACCGTGGAGGGTAATCCGGCTAGCCGCCCTGCTTCAATGCCGTAGGAGCGGCTGGCCCCACCGGGCTGTACCTGATGCAAAAAAATGATCTGATCCGGCATTTCTTTAACCACGACCTGATAGTTCGCCACGTTATCGACAAGGGACGCCAGTTCGTTGAGTTCGTGGTAGTGGGTGGCAAAAATGGTGCGGGATTTCAGCTCAACGGCTAAATACTCCGCCACTGACCAGGCGATCGCCAGTCCATCGAAGGTGGCGGTACCACGGCCAATTTCATCCAGCAGCACCAATGACCGCTCGGTGGCGTGGTTGAGAATATTGGCGGTTTCGTTCATCTCCACCATGAAGGTGGACTGTCCGGTGGCCAGGTCATCCACCGCACCCACGCGGGTAAAAATGCGATCGCAGATGCTCAGGTTAGCGGACTGCGCCGGGACAAAGCTTCCGGTTTGCGCCAGGATTTGAATGAGTCCCACTTGGCGGAGATAGCAGCTTTTACCGCTGGCGTTCGGCCCGGTCAGCACAATCAGATCTGGGGTGTTCTGTGCCCCCATAGCGGTTGAATTTGGCACAAAAAAGCCTGCCGGCAGGGACTGCTCTACCACGGGATGCCGTCCCTGCTGAATTTCAAGGCTGCGGTCTTTCTGAATCTGAGGACGACAATACCCTTGGTAAATGGCGACCTCCGCCAGACCCGTCAGGACATCTACCCCTGCCACGGCGATCGCCACGGTGCGAATGAGCTCGGCTAGGCCACCCACCTCTGCACGCAGGATGCCAAATAAATCGTACTCCAGCTGAAAGAGGTCGGTTTGAGCGGTGAGAATACGGGCTTCGCGCTCTTTTAGCTCTGGGGTAATATAGCGCTCTTCGTTGGTGAGGGTTTGCTTGCGAATATAGTCGGCAGGGGCCTGAATGGACTTGGCGCGGGAGATGCTGAGGTAGTAGCCAAAGGCTTTGGTGAAGCCCACTTTGAGGGTAGAAATGCCCGTGCGATCGCGCTCGACGCGCTCTAGGTCAGCAATCCAGTGTTCGTCTACGGCCACCTGCTGCCGAAGTCTGTCAATTTCAGCATTGACGCCATCTCGAATGAGATTGCCTTCGGTCAAGACAACGGGGGGTGACGCCACGAGATGGGCGCGCAGCTTGAGTGCCAGCTGATCTAACTCTGGGGGGACGGTCTGAATTGCCTTGAGATAGGGAGAGGCCCCATTGCGCACCAGATAGGCTAGATCCGTGAGCCGCTCTAGGGATTCCGCCAGAGCTACCAAGTCTCTGGCATTGGCCGTGCCAGCCCCCGCCCGACCCGCAAGGCGCTCTAGATCGTAGATGCTCTGGAGCTGCTGCTGGATTTGCTGGCGCAGCAGCGTATTGTGCACCAGTTCTTCTAGGGTGCCTTGGCGCGCCGTGATCTTTTCGACATCAAGGAGCGGCTGGAGTAGCCAGCGACGCAGGGCGCGGCTGCCCATGGCGGTGGCGGTACGATCCAGCGCCCACAGCAGCGATCCGTGAAAGGTGCCATCCCGTGAAGTCTGGGTAATTTCGAGGTTGCGGCGGGTTTGGTGGTCTAAGACTAAAAATTCGCTGAGGGTATAGGTGGAGAGGGGCTGAAGCGGAATGTGGGTGGCCTTTTGGGTGTCTTCTAGGTAGGCCAATAGACCCCCCGCCGCCCGTACCGCCAAGGGTAAATGCTCACACCCTAGTCCTTCCAGAGATCGCACTCGAAACAGCTCTAGGATTCGCTGTCGCGCCTCGACCAGAGCAAAGCTACCCTGCGATCGCAGGGTGTAGCAAAACTGGTTGGGTAACCCCTCCGGCAAGAGGGGCGAAGCCTCACCAGGACGCAGTAATTTCTTAACATCCGTTGCGTCCGTGGGAAACAGCACCTCCGAAGGCTGAAGCCGCATGAGTTCTTGCGTGAGCTGATCGCGATCGCTCCCTTGGGTGGTCAAAAACTCTCCCGTAGACACATCGGCATAGGCTAACCCCCAGGAGGCGTTGGACTGCCCCGCCAAAACAAAGGCTGCTAAAAAATTGTTGCTGCGGGACTTTAACATGCCCTCATCTAGCACCGTGCCGGGGGTAATCACCCGCGTCACCTCGCGCTTGACCAAGCCTTGCGCTAGCGCCGGATCTTCGACCTGATCACAAATAGCGACCGCAAATCCTTTTTCGACCAGGGTGCGACAGTAGCGGTCGAGGGCATGGTGGGGAATCCCCGCCATCGTCACCCGCCCAATGTCTTTGCCGCACTCTTTGCTGGTGAGCATTAACTCTAGAGCCTGAGCCACGGTGCAGGCATCTTCAAAAAAGGTTTCGTAAAAATCTCCGACCCGATACAGCAGCAACGCCTGAGGATACTCATCTTTTGTATCCACATAGTGCCGCATCATGGGCGTTAAGCGCTCCCGATCTACCGTCGCGCGATCGCGGTGATTGGCGGGATTCTTCCCCATTCTCTGGGTTAATTCATCCTCGTCGGTGCGATAGGGAGTGGGGTCTGGAGTGGGGTCTGGAGGGATCGGAACAGGCATGGGGCAGCGCTATAGAAGAGTCTCTAAGGATGGACGATAGGGGAGGGATGATAGGGAATTGATGATAGAGGAGTGGTGATAGGCCACATACTTTACTGACTTACTTTACTGACTGTAACGTGGCTACCACTCCCTATCCCTGCCGTCAGATCTGTCACAATAGGGCGAAGGGAAGGGATGGCTATGGCACAGGTACGGCTTAAAAATATTGCGCGACGCTTCAGTACCGCAACAGCGGTTGAAGACATTAGCTTTACAATTCCAGACGGTCAGTTTTGGGTGCTGGTGGGGCCATCGGGCTGCGGGAAATCTACCATTTTGCGGATGGTGGCGGGTCTGGACTTCCCCACCGAAGGCGAACTGTACATTGGCGATCGCCTCGTCAACGATCTCAACGCCCGCGATCGCGATGTGGCGATGGTGTTTCAGAACTATGCCCTTTACCCCCACATGACCGTGGCAGAGAATCTAGCCTTTGGGCTAAAAATGCGCCAGGTTGACCCGACTCAAATTCAGCAGCGAGTGCGCACCGTCGCCGAATCCCTAGACCTCGCCCACCTCCTGAGCCGAAAACCCAAGCAGCTCTCCGGTGGTCAGCAGCAGCGAGTTGCCCTTGGAAGGGCGATCGCGCGTCAGCCCCAGGTCTTTTTGCTTGATGAGCCACTCTCGAACCTCGACGCCCAGCTCCGGGATGAAACCCGCGCCGAACTCAAGCGCCTCCATCAACAGGTTGGCGTGACCACCCTCTACGTCACCCACGACCAAACCGAAGCGATGACCCTTGCCGATCAAGTGGTGGTACTGTCCCAGGGGAAAATCCAGCAGATCGGCACCCCCCAAGACATTTATCAAAACCCCGCAAACCGTATGGTGGCAACCTTCCTGGGCACCCCCCCCATGAACCTGCTGCATACGGTTTACGAAGACGGCTGCTTTTTGATCAACCACCAAAAGCTAGCCTGCCCACCCCGCCTTCAACAGATTCTGAGCAAGACCCTGAGCGGCCTGGAAAACCAGTCTAGGGCTTTAGAGCTAGGCATTCGGCCAGAGCACCTTCAAATCGTCCCCTCCTCTCCCCCAAATAACATAATCCCAGACAACACAATCACTGTAATCGTCGAAGTTGTTGAACCCCTCGGCCGCGAAACCTTACTGCGCACTCAGATTCCAGCAGCGCCTCAGCAATCTCTAAACCTCGTCACCGAAGGCACCTTTACGCCAGCACCCAAGGATGCCTTGGCGATCGCCTTTGACCTCAGCCAGATCGTCGTTTTTGATCCGCTCACGGGCAATGTGTTGAAGTGAGACAATTCTTGAGTTTTTGTAAAGCAATGCAAATCTATATGAGGACGGATTTATTTTTGCACTGAAAACTGTGCACACTTAAGTAGTGAGGACTACAATTCACAGGGTTGATTTGTTTCTGCATAAACGCACCTCACACACATACATCTGACTCCGATGAAGTCGTGAGTGTTGACTCCAGCACGGTATCTTCAGCGCAATAGTGCATTCACGCTCAGTTTTCCAGATGGCAAAGCTTTTTTCGTCCGCTGTCCGCCTTGGCGGTATCCCGCTATCTTTAACGCTAAATTCCCCTAAGTTCCCCATGATGCTATCTCGTTCCTCTGCCTATCGCGACCCTCAGCGCCCTAGCTGGCGTCAAGTTCTGCGCAGCAAGCTCCAAGCCTGGGTGCGTCAACAAATTATTACAGACGACCCCTTCGATGAAGATCCCCTTGTGGCGCAGCGGCTTTATGAAGAATTACGGCAGCTTGAGCAGGCGGCTGTTCCGATTCCTTTTCAGTCCCATGCTGAGCTGCGCCATCGTCCCAGACTCCAGCTTCAGAAGCAGTCACAGATAGACTACAAGCGACTCTAGGGCAGGTATTAGGCTAGGCCAGGTATTTTTGGAGGAGTGATATGTCCTGACTGGATTTCTCTTGATTGAGTTTCTCCTGGCTGGATATGTCTGTCCCATCTGTCCTTAGCGCTTAAGCAAGAGGTAGTAGAGCTTTCCGGGGGTATTAATGAGTCCAGCGCGATCTTTGGCGCGGGAGCCTGTCCCCATAAAGACATCTACACGCCCTGGACTCTTAATGGCACCACCTGTGTCCTGATCTAGCACAAAGTGATGGACGGGTCGCAGGGTGAGGGTTTGGTTGGCGTTGTAAAACGGGAGCTGAGTCTGGATTAAAGCCAAGGCTCCGGGCGGCATCAGACTTTTATCTGTGGCGATGGATCGGCTTCCGGTAACGGGGACACCCAAACTCCCCGTGGCGGGTGCACCATAGGTTTCTGAAAAGAAAATAAAGCGGTTATTGCGCGGAATATAGGTATTCAGCTCGGCGGGATGCTTTTGGAAGTATTGAAGTAGAAAAGGTAGGCTCAGGTCTTCGAGGCGCACTTTTCCGGCGTTGACCAGCTCTTTGCCGAGGCTGACATAGGGGTAGTTGGTTTTACCCGCAACGCCCACGGTCATCACCTTCCCGTCAGTCAGCGTGAGCCGCGCCGAACCCTGTACCTGGATGAGATAGGCTTCTAGGCGATCGCGGAGCCACACGAGCTCTTGCCCCCGCAGCAGTCCACGGTTGGCCTGTCGCCCATCTGCCCCCTCAAGCTGAAGGCGCGTGGGGTGGGGTTTGGGCCAGCTTGCAAAATTGGTCGGCAGGCGATAGATCGGGTAGCGATACTCGGCGGTTGGGGTACGGCTAGCGCGATAGGTCGCTTCGTAATATCCAGTGAAGTCAACGGTGCCCTGGTTGTCCTTACCAACGGACTCGTACAGGTCAAATTCTCGCTGGACGGCTGCCGCAAGGTCTTCTGGTCGACGGGCAGCCTGAAGCAAGGCTCGAAACCGCACCAGACTTCTGAGAACGCGATCGCGCGTGACGCCAGGAACCGGATAGTTTCGGTAGGCTGTCTGGGCGGCTCCCGTCCGGAGGTAGCGCAGACTGTGGTCTACGGCTTTCAGGAGGCTGGCTTTATCTCCAGCCCTACCGTCGGGCTGCCGCCATAGCTCAGTGTCTATTCCTAGGGCAAGGGGAATCTGCTGGGGCGGAAGTCGCCGCAGTGGAGCAGCCTGGATCGCAGACGATGAGGCGATCGCGATCGCACTGGTGAATGCCACTGTCCTCACGCCCTTAACCATCGAGCCCAGCACTGAACCAAACACCGAGCTAATCAACGTCGAGCTAATCAACGCCGAGCTAATCAAAAAATTCCCCATAAAACACTCAGAAACTTAAAGAAAAACAACTCAAGACAAGCAGACAGGGCTGGTGCCAGACCAACCCTAGCTCTAATATCGGTCGACGCTAGACGCGAACACAGGTTCCACGCGAATGGCCAAAATACTGGCAGGGCGCACCACAATATATTCACCCTGAACGGTTTTGATGGGCACATTGATAAAGTCTTTGGAGTCGTTTTTGGGCACCAGCTCATTGCCATACCACTGCTGGAATTCTTGAATGGTCGCAAAGCGCACCTCTTCTCGGTGTCCGCCTTCAAGCAATAGATGAACTGAAAATTCGTTTGGTGTTTTTGGCACGGTTTATACCCCTCAACGGATCGCTCAAAGTGTTTTCCCACTTATTTGTACCCCTTTACGCGACATGGCATTCAGGTTGAACAGAATTTATCCTGTCATATCTCCCGTCCATGTCTCCCGCTGCTTCAGGATTTTGTCTCAACGCTCAGAGCAATCCGCATAAATTAAAGCTATTAAATCTATATGGATATATTTTTCATAAACGTATTCTGCACAAATAAACCGAGAGCAGAACTGATCCTCATCAGGAACTGCACCCTAAATAAAGCCGTTCAGCCTCAGATCGTCGAAGGTTTTAAATTACATTTGGGCAAACTTAGATCAGCGCGTTTTATCAATTCAAGTCTCTACTTAGCACTGACTAACCACCTCTCAGAATGGGTGGATTATCTGCAAACAGTTGAATAAACACGCCCCACTCATACTCGCCTCATACTTGCAGCATACTTGCAGCACCCAGATACATTCGCAAAATAGCCTATGGCGATCGCGTCCTCCAAGTTCTCCTCACCGCAGAAAATTCTCTCTCTTCATTCTCATGAAGTCCAGGAGGGGCAACTGGCTGCTGAAAGCCCTAAACCCTGGGTGGGGCTGCGATTTAAGGTCACATTCATTATTGCTGGAAGCTTTGCGATTCTCTTTTTGACACAGTTTGCCGTAGTGCGCACCATCCTGCTGAACAATTTTGGCGAGGCTGAGAATGATCGCGCCCTCACCAATGCCGCACGTCTGCAAAATGCCTTGGCGAATGAGGTATCTCGGCTAAGCGAGTCCGCTAGAGACTACTCAGACTGGAATGAAACCTATCAGTTTGTGGAAGGGCGTAATCCCAACTTCATGGAATCCCAGTTATACGACGATACCTTTGCCCATATCAAAATTAATACCGTTGCAATTTCCAATCGCGCTGGCAAACTTCTTGCGCAAAAAGGGCTCGACTTTTACACTAATCAGCCTCTACCAGTTCCGTCAACCTTTCTGGGCCATCATCTATCCAGTCTCAAAACCGTGAAGTCCGGCCAGAGGGTTCAGGGTGTCCTACCTTCCTCCAGTGGCGTAATGCTCGTGACCAGCTACCCAGTCCTCAGCAAGACCGGAACTGGGCAAGGAAATGGAGTGCTGAGCATGGGGCGCTATATTGATGCCCAAATGATTAAAAAGCTCTCTGCGGCAGTTCAGCTTCCGGTGACACTCTATCTCCATAACTCGTCAGACTTGCCTCAAGAGCTACGGGCGATCGCCAAAAACAAGTTTCACAACACTACGATCGCCGCTCAAGTCTTAGGAGAAAACACCATAGCCAGCTATGTGCAGATCAGTGATGTACGGGGCAAGCCTGCCCTGATTCTTAAAGCTGAGAATAACCGAAAGATTTATACCTACGGACTAAACAGCCTTCACTACTACTTTTGGTCTACGCTGCTCATTGGTCTGGCGTTTTGTGCCCTGGTTTTAGGGCTGCTAGAGCGCTTTATTTTGTCGCGGCTCAGCCACCTGAGCGAAGGGGTCAGGGCCATTGGGCATCAGGGTACCCTCTCCGCCAGAATTTATCTGACAGGGCAAGATGAACTCACGCACTTGGGCAAAACCATTAACAAGACCTTAGATCAGCTCCTGGCGGTGCAGCAAGCGCTTCAGAATAGCAAAGAGCGCTATGCCTTGGCAGTCATGGGAGCCAATGACGGCATTTGGGACTGGAACTTACTCACCCGCACCGTTTATTTCTCCCCACGATGGCAAAAAATTCTAGGGTATGGTGATGCTGCACTAGAGCCGTCTCTAGAAACCTGGTTTGAGCATGTGCATCCAGCGGATCTGTCAGACTTCAAGGCAGCCATTGACGTGCACTTACAGGGCATGAGCTCTCACCTCGAACATGAACACCGCATCCGCCAGCAGGATGGCACCGAGCGCTGGGTGATGTGTCGTGGCTCGGTAGTGCGCGATCCTCAGGGAACCCCCACTCGGATGGCAGGGTCTTTGACCGACATAAGCGATCGCAAAACTGCTGTCCACTTGCTCGCCCGTCAGGCTGAAGAACTGGCCCGCTCCAATGAAGAACTAGAGCAGTTTGCCTATATTGCCTCCCACGATTTACAGGAGCCGTTACGCAAAATCGAGGCCTTTGGCGATCGCCTCAAGCACAAATATGAACATACCCTAGATGAGCAGGGACTGAACTACCTGGCCCGAATGCAAAATGCAGCAGGCCGCATGCGCACCCTCATCCAAGATCTCCTTGCCTTTTCCCGCATCACAACCCAGACTCACGCTTTTTTGCCTCTGTGTCTATCTACACTAATTCAGGATGTACTGAGCGACTTAGAGGTGCGTATTCAAGAGACACACGCCCAAGTGACCCTTGGCCCCATGCCTACCCTAGAAGCCGATGCCCTCCAAATGCGGCAGCTTTTTCAAAACCTCATCGGCAATGCCCTCAAGTTTCAGCAGCCAGGTCTGTCGCCCCAAATCATCATTGAGTCTAGTCTTCAGCCTCCTCTAAAGAACGATGGCCAATGTTCTGCTGACCAATCTGTCACCCAATCGGCCGCCCAGCCTTCTACCCACGCTAGCGCCCAGACAACACCCTTCTGCTGCATCACTGTGTCCGACAACGGCATTGGCTTTGATGAAAAGTACCTGGATCGTATTTTCAAAGTCTTCCAGCGCCTGCATGGCCGCAATGAATACGAAGGAACCGGGATTGGGTTGGCCGTGTGCACAAAAATCGTAGAGCATCATGGCGGAACGCTTACGGCTAAAAGTACCCCCGGTTCCGGGGCAACGTTTATGATCCATTTGCCACTTCAGCAGCCCAAACTAGAAGGAGAGCCTACCCCATGACCCTACCCTCATCCCATCGACTTCTGGTTTTAATGGCAGATGATGACGCAGATGATCAAATGTTTGCCCAGGACGCCTTTGCAGAAAGTGGCTTGCCCCATAACCTTGACTTTGTCAACGATGGCGAAGCGCTCATTGATCGACTTAATAGCTGTTTAGCCCCAACCCAATCCAGCCATAATCGCCTTCCTGACTTGATTTTGCTTGATCTAAACATGCCGCGCAAAGATGGCCGAGAAGCCCTGCGGGAAATTAAGGCTCACCCCAAGCTCCGCCATATTCCCGTTGTGGTGCTTACCACCTCTAGTGCAGACGGGGATATTTACGGTAGCTACGATATTGGGGCAAATTCCTATATCACAAAGCCCGTCACCTTTGATGGACTGGTCGAAGTTTTAAATACTTTGGGTAACTATTGGTTTTCGGTGGTGCAGCTCCCGCGCGAAGGATATCTAAACCATGCTGGGTAAGAACTCCCTGCGGCTGCTGCTGGTGGAAGACGATGAGGACGACTATATATTGACCTCAGACTTGCTGGGCGAAATTTGTGGGATAACGATCGCCATTACCTGGGCAACCACCCTAGACGCAGCCTTAGACAAGCTCCAAACCGAACCCTTTGATATCTGTCTCTCAGATTTTCAACTTGGCCAAGATACTGGGCTGGACTTACTCAAGTCCGCTGCCGCCCAGGGTTTAACGGTGCCCATCATTATGCTGACCGGACAAAGCGATCGCGAGACAGATCTAGCAGCGATGGCGGCAGGTGCAGCCGACTACCTGGTCAAAGCCGATATTTCACCGACCATGCTAGAGCGCGCCATTCGCTATACCCTCAACCACACCCACACCCTCGGAGCGCTCCAGGAAAAGGAACAGCAGTATGCCCTCGTGGCGCAGGCCGTCAATGACGGCATTTGGGACTGGAACTGGCAAACCCAACAGATATATTTTTCACCCCGCTGGAGCGCCATTATTGGCCATGCACCAGCAGATCTTCAACCCAGCCCAGAAGAGTGGCTGCGCCGCATTCACCCCGAAGATCAGGCGCGATTTAAGACGGAGCTTGAGGAGCATCTCTCTGGCTACAAAGCAACTTTTAGAAGTGAGTACCGCATTCACCACAAAGATGGCTCCTATCGCTGGGTGCTTAGTCACGGACTAGCGGTCAGAGATGCTCAGGGGCAGGTGTTGCGCATTGCAGGCTCTCAGACTGACTTAACCCATCACGTCGCGCTATTTGACCAGTTGACAGGGCTGCCCAGCCGCGTCCTCTTTCTAGACCAGCTCAAGCGCTCCTTTAATCGCGCGGAACGCCAGGCCTATCAATTTGCGGTGCTGTTTCTCGACTGCGATCGCTTCAAAAGCATCAACGATAGCCTGGGTCACGCCATGGGCGATCAGCTTCTGGTGCAGGTAGCCCAGCGTCTAGAAGCCTCCCTCCGCCCTGGCGACATTGTGGCGCGGCTTGGGGGAGACGAATTTGCCATTCTGCTCGAAAATCTCACGGGCATTCAGGATGCAGAACACATTGCAACGCGTCTGAATCAATCCTTGACCCAACCCTTTGATCTAGAAGGCCATATGGCCTATATTTCTGGGAGCATTGGGATTGCCCTGCGCGACCCACAGACCCAGCGACCGGAAGATCTTCTGCGGGATGCCGATACCGCGATGTATCGCGCCAAGGCCGCAGGGAAATCGCAGTACGCAATCTTTGAGCACACTATGCATGAGCAGGCCCAAAAGATTCTCCAGACGGAGATTGACTTACGCCATGCAATCTCAGAGCAGCAGTTTCAGCTATTCTACCAGCCCATCTATTGCCTCAAAACCCAGACTCTAACTGGCGTTGAAGCCCTAATCCGCTGGAATCATCCAGAGCGCGGGATGGTTTCTCCGGCAGAGTTTATTCCCATTGCCGAAGAAACCGGACTGATTCTGCCGATTGGCCAATGGGTCATCCAAGAAGCCTGTCACCAGATGATCCATTGGATGAGAGACTTTTCAACCCTTCCGCCCCTAACCGTTAGCGTTAATCTGTCCGCGAGACAGTTTTCGCAACCTGATTTCGCCGATCAAATTCAGGCCGTTTTGGCCTCTACGGGCTGCCCCCCGAAGCGTCTCAAGCTTGAAATTACTGAAACCATGATTATTGAAAATCAGGCCGTAGCCGTCCAGGTTTTAACCCAACTTCAGGCATTGGGCATTCAAATTCAGGTGGATGATTTTGGGACAGGCTACTCCTCTTTAAGCGTGCTGCACAATTTACCCCTCAACACACTCAAAATTGATCTGTCCTTTATTCGGCTACTAGAAACCGATCCGGACAATGCCGAAATTGTAAAGGTGATTATTACCCTGGCCCATAACTTAGGGATGACCGCGATCGCAGAGGGAGTTGAAACTCAGGCTCAGCTTCTCCAGCTCAAAACATTGGACTGCGACTTTGTCCAAGGCTATCTTTTTGCCAAGCCTCTCCCACTTCCAGAGCTTGAACAGCTGATGACGACCTCAAACGCAGCGATCCAGAGCAAAGCTTATGCTGTGAGCAGTGTCTCAGCCGTTGAGCAAGTTTGAAGATTTAGATTTGAAGATTTAGATTTGAAGACTTAGATTTGAAGACTTACATTTGAAGATTGGCACTTGAAGGCTTTCCATAAACATTTCTAGGGAAACGCTTCAAAAAAAAACTTCAAAAAAAAAACTTCAAGCAAACACTTCAGATCGCCTTAATCCAGGCATTAGGCAACGATAAAAACTTCCGAACCCCTGGAACATAGGCCCGTTTAGTAAACACATCGTAGCGGTTGCGCTCCACCACATCTAGAATCTGCCGATATAGCACCAGCGCCGACCAAACAGGCCATCGCGCATCTCGCTCTAGGGCACGGATTCCCCCTTCAGAGATTTCAAAAAACTTGCGCGCCCGCTCAATCTGAAACTTCATTAGGGCGCGCCAGCGGTCATCTACGATACCCTTAATCAAATCAGCTTCTGTGTAGTTAAACAGGCGCAAATCTTCTTGGGGCAGATAAATTCTGCCACGCCTAGCATCTTCCCCCACGTCTCGCAGAATATTGGTGAGTTGGTTGGCAATCCCTAGGGCGATCGCCTGTTCAATGGGGTCGCTATCCTTTTTTGCATAGGGATCTACCCAAGGAGCCTGAAGCCGATCAGAGAAAAACTCCAACCCCATAATTTGAGCAGACATGAGCCCCACCGTCCCAGCCACCCGGTAGCAGTAGAGCTTGAGTTCTTCAAAGGTTTCGTAGCGGCTGCGGTAAAGATCCATCCGCTGCCCCTCGATCATGTCCCGAAAGGGCTGAATATCGAGGTTGTATTGCTCGATGGTATCCACTAGCGCTACATCATAGTCATCTGTCGGCTTTCCATCAAACAGCGCTTCTAGACTAGACTCCCACGCATCCAGCGTTTCTGGCGTAGTGGTTGCAGCCCTTGGGCCATCCACCAGCTCATCCGTGCGGCGACACCACATATAAATCGCCCAAATCCCGCGCCGCTTTTGCTCCGTCATGAGCAGCGTACCCAGGTAGAATGTCTTGGAATAAAAAGCGGTTGCCTGCCGACAGAGTTCGTAAGACTGCGCTAAAGAACTTTGAGGCATTGTGTATCGCGGGGTTTCAGGCAATTGCAGCATGTGTCGGCTAGACAGGAACGGCTTGGGAAGACGAGACAGAAGCAGAAGACGGAGCGGCGGGATAGGCATTTGAAATCGCCTGCGCTGCCAGCTTACCAGAAAGAACCGCCCCTTCCATACTGCCCAAGTACTGCTGGAGCGTATAGCTCCCCGCCAGATAGAAGTTAGAAATTGGCGTTTCTTGATCAGGCCGGAATGCCTGCCGCCCTGGAGAAGCGGTATAGACGGATCGGGGGGTCTTCACCACTTTATACTTCCGCAGCTTGGCGGGGTTCTCTCCCGTCAGGTGCTGCGGAAAGAGTCGTTCAAGCTCCTTCATGGTGGCGGCAATGATCTCTTCGTCAGTGCGATCAATCCAGTCCTTAGCGGGGGCCAGCACAAACTCCAGCATAGAGCGATCCGGATCTTCATAGGCTTTGCAAGTAATGCTCATGTCCGCATAGACGCTCAGCAAGTCAGACCGCGAAAACAAGAGGTGATCAATATCGGTTAGCTTACGGTCAAACCAAAGATGCAGGTTAATGACCGGCACGCCCTCTAGTCCCTCTAGCTTCTGGAAAAACGGAATTTCTTTCCAGGGCTGGGGCATTAGCACCTTCATCACGTCCACGGACATCGCCGAGACATACAGGTCAGCCTCGACAATTTGGTCAGGCTGTCCGTGCAGTCCGCGCATTAAAAAGTGCCGCACCGTGCCGTCTGCGTTCACCACAATTTCCTTGAGGGGTTTTTCCAAAAGGACTTCGCCGCCTCGCGCTGTGATGTAGTCCACCATCGGCTGACACAGCCGCTCTGTCGGCGAGCCGTCCAGAAAGGCAATTTTGGAGCCATAGCGCTCTCTTAAAAATTTATTCACCGCCGTCAAAACAATGGTGGCGGATACATCCTCTGGGTTGATGAAGGTCAAGGCTTTGGAGGCTGCAATAAAAACGTCCGAGCTGACGCGCTCATCAATGCCCTGGCGCTCCAGCCATTCTTTCAGGCTGTATTTGTCCATGGCTTCTACATACTTTTGGCCTCGCAGTACCCCTGGCCATAACCCTAGGGCAAAGCGCAGCTTCTGCGTCCAGGTCAGCATGTCGTTGTTGCGCAAAATCGACATCAGGACGTTGAAGGGGGCCGGAATATTGGGAACGCTAAAGTAGGAGTAGGTTTCGGGCTTTTCCGGCTGGTTGAAAATCAGTGCATGCTCTTTCCACTGAAGGCGGTCTTCAATATCCAGCTCCTTAAAAAGCTGAAGCATGTTGGGGTAGGCTCCAAAGAAAGCATGTAGACCGGTTTCATACCAGTCACCATCTTGGTCTTTCCAAGCTGCAACCAGCCCGCCCAGCACATCGCGACTCTCAAAGATAATCGGCTGGTGGCCTGAATCCACCAAATATTTCGCGCAGGCTAGTCCTGCTAATCCACCACCTGCGATCGCAACCCGCATGAACTTAATTTCCTAGGTCTAGAGTATAAAAGGCTGAGTCCCTGAGCCAATGAGTAGGTAGGCTCACGGTCTATCTAGATTACGCCCCTCATTATACTTTGCAATCCGTTACATTTGGGAAACACCCATCTTTTCTAAACGGAACCTGCGGGATATGCATAAGGTCAGGAGAGGGGTCAGGAGAGATTGATTCGCTGAGTAGCTGACTCGTTTAGACATGGTCTGCGTCAGGGAAGCCGCTAGAGAAACCGCTAGGGAAACCCCAAGAGAAACCGCTAGGGAAACCGCAGGCAATCAATGGGGAAGCCGCCTGATTTTGAGAAACCTAAGGGTTTGAATTAAAATCTTTGCTAAGCTCGACGTTTCATTCAGCACTCTTCGTTCAGCACTCTAGATAGTCATCTTTACGTTCAGTTCAGTTCCTTTTGAATTCAGTTCCTTTTGAATTAAGCACCTATGTCGAAATCGTCCGATCAAGAGTCTTGGTGGTTAGAAGCTGCAAAGACCGTGGGGTTGAGCCTTTTACTGGCCTTTGGGATTCGCTCCTACGTGGCTGAGGCACGCTATATTCCCTCTGGGTCAATGGAGCCAACCCTACAGGTCAACGATCGCCTCATTATTGAAAAAATCACCTACTACTTTCACCAGCCCCAGAGGGGCGATATCGTGGTTTTTAACCCCACCCAATCACTCCGCGCCCAAGGGTTCAAGGATGCCTTTATCAAGCGCGTCATTGGTGTTCCTGGCGATCGCGTTGCGATTCAGGATGGTCGAGTTTACATCAATGATCGTCAGCTCGCGGAGGCTTACGTCGCGAATAACGGTGCAACCTCCGTTGAAACCTGCTCCTTGGAGGGCGTTTCTGCCTTCTTGTCCAAGCCCGTCAAGATTCCGGATGGCAAGTTCTTGGTCTTAGGGGATAACCGCAACAATAGCTACGATGGCCGCTGCTGGGGACTGGTGTCTCAGCAAGAAATTGTTGGACGCGCATCATTTCGGTTCTGGCCGATTAACCGCACTGGTACGCTTCCGGTGGGCGAGGCCAAATTTCTGAATTAATTTTTCTGAATTAATTCTTCTGGACTAATTCTTCTGGACTAATTTCAGAGCTCATTTCAGAACTCATTTGAACCTAACCTAATGAACCAAAGCTTATGGACCTAAGCTTTGGCGCTAAATTCAGGTAGGTTTGAGCCTGTAGCCGTACTGTTTAGGGATGCTCAAGATTTTTGTCTACGGAACCCTAAAGCCAGGGCAGTGCAATGACCAATACTGCCGCGATCGCCAAAGCGCGGAAACCGCTTGGGCACGCGGACAGCTTTTTAAGCTTCCTGTAGGCTATCCGGCCATGACGAAAGGGACGCAGTGGGTCAAGGGCGTTTTGCTCACCTTTGCTGACGATACATTTGAGGAAAACAAAATTCTGAGCCGTCTGGATGCCCTAGAAGACTACAGCCCTTACCGCCCCGCTTCCGAGAATGAATACCAGCGAGACTGGATTGAGGTCTTTACGATTGAAACAATTACACTTGAAACAATTGCACTTGAAATAATTGCGCCTGAAGCCTTCTCGCCTGATATGTCTAACACCTCTACGCCGAAAACGCAGGCTGATGAAATGAGGTCTGCTGTTGCAAAGTCAAAGTCCTTGGGATACGGCTGGGCCTATTTCATGGAGCCTGAGCGGGTGCAGCAGATCGGTGGACGCCTGATTTCTGAAGGGGAATGGACGGGCGACTAACGCGCGCTAGCCGAGCCAGAAGATGCTTGTACAGCCGTCTCCCGTATCGCCTTAAGCCTTGGGCTCCTTCACGCCACCGTTAACTGGCCGAACAATAGCCGCAATCAGGGCGATCGTGCCGCCCAATAATCCCCAAAAGATCCAGGGCAAAAAGGGACGTCCTTGCTGACGTGCCAGGAGAGCAGCCGTCAGACCAATGATGCAGTGCAGACCCATAAGAACGATAATTCCTGTTTGGGAAAATCCCCAGTCGATCCAGCGCTCCAACATGATCTACGCCTTGCTTATTTCAGTATTGATCTCAGTATCCATTTCAGTATCCATCTATAGGTTTTATAGTAAGGGCTATGCTGCCCACCGAACTACTTATGCATCGCTATCAGGGGGAGGCCGTCATTCCAAAGCGGCTGGCACTCAATGAGGGCAACTTGGCGATCGCCACCGACCTCATTACCCTGTTTGAGAATGCGCGGGGCACCTCGCGGGGCGCACTCAACCAGCAGCTTCAAGAACTAGAAGGCGAAGACACCGACTATCGGTTTAAGCGCGGCCTTGCCCATCTGCTCACCCAGGCCCACAGCACCTTTGAAACCGTCAGTCCCCTAGACCCGCAACTCCTGCGACAGCGAGCCTTTAGCTTAGCCGCTCAGCAGGCTCCCCATCCCGCCGCCACCACCCTCACCCTCAAAACCCTGGCCCAGCAGCTCACCCAAGAACTGGGGCAAGAAGTCTTCCCAGAGCAGATTCAGCAGGGACTCTATGCAGACCTCAACGAACATCAAATTCTGACGGAATTTGACGCTCCTACACCAGAGGCACTGCTCCATCGATATAACCTCTCCCAAGTGCAGGGCATCTTCTATCGCGCCAGCGAAATTATCCTCAACGCCCATCGTAACGATCCGGGCGAATATAAGCTGATGTTTCGCTACCTCAAGCTCTTTAGCCTAATGGCCTACATTGAAGGCGATGCTGAGCATGGGTTTACCCTCACCATTGATGGGCCTACCAGCTTGTTTCAAAACAGCACCCGCTATGGCTTAGCCCTCGCCAAGCTATTGCCTGCTCTGCTTCACGTCACCAAATGGAGCCTTACGGCGACCCTCCAGATCAAAGACGCCTACGCAGCCACTCTCACCACCCGCCGCTTTAGCCTAGATGCAGACTGTGGCCTAGTGAGCCACTACCCATCCGGCAAAACCTTTGACAGCTTACTGGAAGCAGGCTTTGCCGAGCGCTGGGAAAAAACCAAAACCGAATGGCGGCTGGAGCGAGAGGTAGACCTGATTCCGATACCGGGGAGCGTCATGATTCCAGATTTTCGACTCGTGCATCCCGATGGCCGCACTGCACTGCTAGAAATTGTGGGCTATTGGCGACCCGAATACCTGAAAAAGAAGTTTTCCCAAGTGCGTCAGGCTGGACGCACCGACTTAATTCTGGCCATCTCAGAGCGCCTGAATCTCGAAAAGGCTGGCGTGGACTTCCGAGATACCCCAGCGCCTCTGGTCTGGTTCAAAGACAAACTCTTGCCCAAGGCTGTCCTAACGGCGCTGGAGTCCTTAAGCGTTCCGGAGTGCCTGGGAATGGACGATTGAAGGAGAAGTCAGCCCAGTCTCCGCTTCCGATTGCGCCCAGGCTTGGTAGTCCAAAATGAGCTGATGCGCTAGCTTTTGCCTGATCGTGATCAGGATACTTTTGATGAGGCCATTTCCAGCGGCTTGTAAAATAGCGTTGGGTGTCATCCAGAGCATGGGCGGTAAATCAACCTGTACCTGAAGGTCTGCTTGACCTTCTAGGTAGGTCTGGTTTCCCTTGAGCACAGGAGACAAAATGCCTTTGAGGTTGAGCTGAAATCGATGGTTGATAAAGTCTACGCCTCTGATTTCACAGGATTGAGAGGTCAGCAAGACTGTCCCGTCTGCCTTGGCCTGAACCTGTATATCAACAGTGGGCTGTAGGCTAAACATGAAAAACTGGCGGGGCTTCATTTTGAGGCGGTAGCCTCCAGCACCCAGACTCTCAACCTGGTTCTGTTCCGCAAGGGCGGACATCAGACGATGGGGCTGTCGCAAATAGTGCTGAATGGGCACGGCAGCCTGCGGAACCAAAATTGAAACAGATTGTGAACCTGTAAAGTTTGCTCTCATGAATTGGGCACAATAATGAGCTGTGTTTTTATTCTACAGTTGTCTGACGATTTGACAGGCTAGATGCTTAACGGGCTAGATGCTTAGCGGGCTAGATACTTAACGGGCTAGATGCTTAACGAACTAGATTCAGTTGCATTTGCAGAATAAGCCGCGCTTTAACCTAAATTAAGGGGATGGGGCAGATCGTAGGTTAATTCCATCACCCATCAGTACCTTTCCAGACCTTTCTAGAAAGCCTTATGACCCTTTCCATTGCCCATCTTGGGCCAATTGGCACCTACGCAGAGCAGGCGGCTTTAGCCTACGCCCAGTGGTGGTCTGGCCAAACGCTGCAGGCCGCACCCCAGCTCATCCCGTTTTCAAGCATTGCTCAGACGCTTCATGCGGTAGCAGAGGAGCGCGTGGATATTGCGATCGCTCCAGTGGAAAACTCCATTGAGGGGAGTGTCACCATGACCCTAGATACCCTTTGGCGGGTAGACAATCTCAAAATCCGTCAGGCGATCGCACTGCCCATTGACCATGTGTTGGTGGCGCAGTCTGAAGACCTGAGCGCGATCGCCCACATTTACTCCCATCCCCAAGCGTTAGGTCAATGTCAGCGCTGGCTACAGCAAAACCTTCCAGACGCTGAGCTGATTCCCACCAACTCAACCACGGAGGCGCTGAAATACATTGGGGGCAGGGCGGCGGCGATTTCGTCTGAGCGTGCGGCTCAGCTATATGACTTTCCCATTCTGGCTCGGTCAATTCAAGACTACCCAGACAATACCACTCGCTTTTTGGTGGTGAGTCGTCCAGATGCTTCGGTGATTATTCCTACGGTGCGCGAGCTTCCGGTCTATACGTCTTTAGCCTTTAGCCTGGTTCGAAACAGTCCAGGAGCCTTGGTTAAGCCACTTCAGATCTTTGCAGAGCGCCACATTAACCTGAGCCGCATTGAGTCACGGCCCTCCAAGCGATCGCCAGGAGACTACGTTTTCTTTGTGGATGCTGAAGTCGGCTTAGACACAAAACCCTTCGAGCCGGTCTTACGTTTGCTAGAAGACAATACGGAAAGCCTTAAGGTTTTAGGCTACTATTCAATTCTCCAAATCACCCTCCCTTCAAATTCCATTGCTCAAGCAGTCTAATCCATTCAAACAGCCCCATTCAAGACGTTTGCTAGCATGGGTCAGTGTTCTTTGATCCTCTCCTGCTGGTACTGTCCTTCTCGTATTTGCTTAAAGTGCTCACGCCCTGGTGATTAAACTCTGGTACTGAACTGAATGGTTAGCCACAGATCCAATCGCGATCATCGTCAAGTTCGATTTTGTGAGGGCTTAACGCCCAACCCCCCTGCTCTCACCACGTCCGAGAATCTGGCTCAGCTTCAGGCCCTGTTTCAGAAGGCGGCGTTTTGGGCACAGGATCGCACTCTAGAAGACCTGAAAATTGCGATCGCCCACAGCCACCCGGTCATTAGCGTCTGGAACACCATCAGGGCAAATGACTCCAAAAACGAAAATGACTCCAAAAACGAAATGGAGCCTGGGATCGAGCAGCTCATTGGCTTCGCCCGCGCCACCTCTGACGGGATCTATCGGGCCACAATTTGGGATGTGGTGATTCATCCTGACTTTCGCGGATCAGGGCTAGGGGGGCAGCTTGTCCAAACACTGCTCGCCCATCCCCACATGAACCAAGTGGAGCGTGTTTATTTAATGACGACACACCAGCAGTCTTTTTATGAGCACATGGGCTTTACCCAAAACGCCAGCACCACCATGATGCTCTACCAGCCGAGCGATCGCCCAGTTTTGCCCCGCATGACGGAATCGAGCGAGCAGGCTGCTTCAGAATCAATCTCCTAGCTTTTCCCAAACCTGCCCCAAACCTGCCCCAAACCTGCCCCAGACCTGTCCCAGACCTTCTCCAGGTCTGGGACAGACTTGTGCTGTTTTATTGAAAAGCTGTACGACAAGCGTTTGAGTTCGGTAAATTAAGCACAACTCAGAAAACGCAACCCAGAAAACACAAGCTTAACGGGTTGGAAAGGACGGAAACTATGCTCGACCACGATGTCGTTATTGTAGGGGGTGGTCTGGCTGGCTGTCGGGCAGCCCTAGAAATTGCGCGCCGATCGCCTCAGGCAAACGTTGCTCTGATTGCCAAAACCCATCCCATCCGCTCCCATTCTGTTGCGGCGCAAGGCGGCATTGCAGCCACCCTCAAAAATGTAGACGACCAGGATAGCTGGGAAGCCCACGCCTTCGACACCGTAAAAGGCTCGGACTACTTGGCCGACCAAGATGCTGTGGCGATCTTGACCCAGGAAGCGCCTGATGTGGTGATTGACCTAGAGCATTTGGGCGTTTTATTCTCGCGTCTTCCCGACGGACGCATTGCCCAGCGCGCCTTTGGCGGACACAGCCACAACCGCACCTGCTACGCTGCTGACAAGACCGGCCACGCAATCCTGCACGAGCTGTACTGCAACCTGATACGCTACGGCGTAACCCTCTACGATGAATGGTACGTCCTGCGGCTTATCCTCGAAGACAATCAGGCTAAGGGTGTGGTGGTGTATCACATTTTAGATGGCACCCTCGAAGTCATCCGCGCCAAGGCGGTGATGTTTGCCACTGGCGGCTATGGACGGGTCTTCAATACCACCTCCAATGACTTTGCCTCGACGGGTGATGGCCTAGCGATGGCGGCTCTGGCGGGACTGCCCCTAGAAGATATGGAGTTTGTGCAGTTTCACCCCACGGGACTGTATCCGGCAGGCGTCTTGATTTCCGAAGCAGTGCGGGGGGAAGGTGCCTACTTGGTGAATGTAGAGGGCGATCGCTTTATGGCAAACTATGCGCCCAGCCGCATGGAGCTAGCCCCGCGAGACATTACTTCAAGGGCCATCACCACAGAAATTCGGCAGGGACGAGGGGTGCATCTTGACGGAAGTGCGGGGGGCCCTTTTGTCCATTTAGACCTGCGCCACATGGGCCGCGAGAAAATCATGAGTCGGGTGCCCTTTTGCTGGGAGGAATCCCATCGGCTAGCAGGGGTAGACGCAATCTATGAACCCATTCCGGTACGCCCCACTATTCACTACTCCATGGGCGGCATCCCCGTTACGGTCAATGGCCAAGTGCGGCGCAGCGCCACAGCACAGGTTGAAAGTTTCTTTGCCGCTGGGGAGGCGGCCTGTGTTTCAGTACATGGTGCCAACCGTCTGGGCAGCAATTCCCTGCTAGAGTGCGTGGTCTACGGTCGCCGGACGGGTGCAGCAATCGCCGAGTATGTTGCAGGGCGATCGCTACCAGAGATTAACGAAAAATTTTACCTAGAGAGTGCCAAGCAGGATATCCAGACGCTCCTTGACCAGCCAGGAACGTTACGAATCGGTGCCCTTCGGCAGCAGGTACAGGACTGTATGACTCAGTATTGCGGGGTTTACCGATCGGAAGCGCTGATTTTAGAAGGGTTGGCCCAGCTCCAGGATCTAAAAGAGCGCTATCAAACCATCCGGCTTGACGACAAAGGAACCCAGTGGAACACCGAAATTTTAGAGGCCCTGGAGCTACGCAGCCTGATGATTGTGGGCGAAATTATCATGACCAGCGCCCTCAACCGCAAAGAAAGTCGGGGTGCCCACTGCCGGGAAGACTACCCAGACCGAGACGACGCTGCCTTTTTACAGCACACCCTCGCCTACTTCACGGCAGGCCAGGTGCAGCTTGACCATCTGCCCGTAACAATCACCCAGTTTGAGCCTAAAGAGCGTAAGTATTAAAAGAACTTCATGACACCCAAGCAAAGTCAAACAGAGTAAACACAGTCAGCTCAAAGTAGCTCCAGGGCACTTTTCCAATGCGAAAAATAAGCCAACAGCCATCCCTTGGCGCGGAAAGCTGGGTTGCGGTCTGCTTAAATCTGCGCAATTAAATCTGCGGCCTTAAATCTGTGGCCTTAAATCTGCGGACTTAAAGGTGGTATTGTGCTGTTAATTCATCGGTTCTAGCGAGGAGCAGTCGCTAGAGGAAACGGGGAAAGTTTGGTGCAAATCCAACGCTGTCCCGCAACTGTAATGAGATCATGAATGAGATCATGCAAATCTCTAAGTCAGGATGCCCGCCGATGGTTTGCCCCACTTCTTCATCTGCGAGGTACAGAAAATGGATAGGTTTAGAGTCTTTCGGCTGATTTCTCCCCATAAGGGTTTTCGGCTGGTCGGCATTTTGACTGCTTTGATGGCTGCACTGTCGCTAAGCGCCTTGCCTGCTGCTGCTCATCACCCCATGGGAGGCAAAATGCCCTCCAACTTTTTTGAGGGTTTCCTGTCTGGCGTGGCTCATCCCCTGCTAGGGCCAGATCATTTTGCATTTGTGGTTGCGGTTGGCTTGCTTGCCGCAACGAAGCAGCAGGGCTTTTTGGTTCCCCTTTCGTTTATGTTGTCGGCCATGCTCGGCACCGGTGCGCACCTCGCAGGGATCAGTCTTCCAGGCGTCGAGCTATTGATCTCTGCTTCAATTTTGCTCTTCGGAATTCTGCTAGCGATAAAAGATAGCCCTCACATGGGTATCGTTTCAGGTTTGTCGGCAGTGGCAGGCTTATTTCATGGGTATGCCTATGGTGAAGCCATTTTCGGGGCAGAAATGACGCCTGTGCTGGCCTATCTCATTGGCTTTACGGCGATTCAGCTGGCTGTATCCCTCGTTGCGCTACAGGTTGGCAAGGCGGTTCTCCGGAGACGGGCAGCAGAACAACCGCAGATTCCAGCCAAGCTGCGTTCCGCAGGTTTCGTGATTTGCGGTGTTGGTCTTTCGTTGTTGACGTCTCAAGTCATTGCTACGATATTTCCTGTCCCAGGTGGCTAAGGTGAGCCGCCTAGCGATCTCAAAACGCCAGAGGTTCGCAGGTAAGCTACATTCAGAGGCCTGGCCGATGAAGCTTTTATGGAGAAAGGCGCACCTGCCCGGATAAAGACAGAACTTTGAACCCGCCACTTTGAACCCGCCCGTGCAGGCGGGTTTCGGATGTATGGCCACAATTTTAAATTTTAGGCCCTGGAATGACTAGCGAAGCCCTACCGCGATCGCAAAGCTGGTGGCGACAGAGGCATCAATTGCCACGACATCGATTTGGTAAACGCCAGGTTCAGAGAGTACGGACTCCCAGCTCAAGACCTTTTGGGCATCATTCAGGGGTTCTCCAGCAGGGTTGCGAATCGTCAGGGTCACCGGAGACTCGCCACTCACGCTCACCGAAAGGGTTTGACCGGCCTCAACGGGCAAGGCGTAGCGCTGGATTTGGTTTGGGGCAAGTTCTCCGCTTACCGCTTGTTCTGTACGGGGAGAGTCTCCATCGCCTTGGGGCTCAAGGTTCAGATCGCTTTCCGTCACGCTGGCGGGAGGGGGCGTGGAGGGAGTTGGACTTGGCGAGGGGGTGGGGGAAGGGTCTGGGGTCGGTTCTGCCGTAGGCGTTGGGGCCGGTTCTAAGAGGGTGAGGTTGAGCTGAAACGGCTGAGGGGTCTCAGCGGAGTCGTTTTTCACTTGAATGTAGTATGGCCCAGTGGTGGGGAGGGTTCCGCGCCAGGTCGTTATGCTCTGGGTCTGAGGACTTACGGGCGTGAGGTCGGACTGCAAAATACTAAAGGTTACGCCAGCCCCGCTCAACTGGGCAGAAAGGGTCTGCTCTGCGGTGCCGGAGAACTGATAGGTCTGACTTTCTCCAGGATTGAGACTAGACTGTACGGTCGTGCTGCGTCCCGTTGTCAGATCCAGAGCTTCGCTATAGCGAATATTGGGCGGACTGGGGGTTGGAATGGGCGATCGCGTTTCTGTTGTGGGTGTTGTAGGCTGGGGTCTCCAGGGGCGCTGAAGCGCAAGCTGCATGACAAACCAGCCCAGGCCCAAGGAGGCGATTGCCATCAGCAAGCCCAGCCCCCAGAGAATTCCTGATTTTTGGGTTGGCGTTGCTCGGCCGTCCTCTTGATTGGCTGCCTTTTTCAGTGCAGCCTTCACCCCCCGCACCGGCGGAATGACCGGATCTTTTCCTTGGGGGCGGCGGCCAGACGCAAAGGCATCCGGTGACGACACCGCAATGGTGCTTAAAGCAGTGGGTGCAGCGTTGAGATCAGCATTGGAATGGAGGTTGGGAAGGGGGTTGGAAGGCGAACCCAAGGAGACGGAGGGAGATGGGTCGGGCAGGGCCTGGAGCGCCTGAAAAATTTCGTCTGCGCTACTAAAGCGATCGCTAGGCTTATGGGAGAGCATCCGATCCAAGAGTGCAGCAAACCCATCGCTAACGTTCACCTGCGATCGCCAGTTCCAGTGGGCCGCTCCATCATCAAAAAGCTGGGATGGCTCTAGTCCCGTCAGCAGGACTAGACAGCAAACCGCCAAGGAATAGAGATCGCTGCTGGGGTAAGCGCGTCCAGACTGGAGCTGCTCAACGGGGGCATAGCCAAATTTGCCCACCACGGTACCCACGGGCATAATGCGCGACTGCTGGAGTTGGGAGACAACGGTCTTGACCACGCCAAAGTCAATCAGAACAGGTGTCTGATCCGGCGATCGCAGCATTAGATTTTCGAGGGAGATATCCCGATGGATAATGCCCTGGTCGTGGATATGGGACAGCACAGGCAGCAGAGACAGCAGAATCTGCCGCACCTCTGCTTCGGAAAAGGGCTGATTCTGCTGAAGGCGATTTTGCAGGACAGCGCGATAGGTTTGACCCGCCACAAAATCCTGCACCAAAAATAGGCGTAAATCCTGCTCTGCCTCCGTTGTAAATAAGGCGCGGAACTTTGGAACCTGTTCGTGCTCAATGGCGTAAAGCGTCTCCGCTTCGCGCTGAAACAGCTCTTTGGCTTTTTTAAAGACGGTCACATCTCCAGAGCTGGGGCAAAACTCCTTGACCACACAGCGCTCATTAAATCGCCCCTGATCTTGCGCCAGATAAGTGCGCGCAAAACCACCCTCCGCCATCAGCTCCAGCAATCGATAGCGACCCTGTAATATCGTCCCGGCTGGCAAAGGCGATCGCATAGATAAGCCCTCAGACCTTCCCCTCAGACCCTATCAGGACTCTGGCTCAACCCATCGATCATCGGCTTTGATCAAATTAATCAGCTCCACAACCCCCTGGTCTTCAGGCACCTTCTTGACTTCCTCCCGACCCCGATAGAGGGAAATATAGCCCGGCTGCTTGCCCACATAGCCATAGTCCGCATCCGCCATCTCGCCAGGGCCATTCACAATACAGCCCATCACCGCAATATCCAGTCCCGTCAAGTGCTTTGTTGCTTCGCGCACCTCATGGAGCACCGTTTCGAGGTTAAAGAGGGTGCGTCCACAGGAGGGGCAAGCCACATACTCCACCATCGTCTTGCGCAGACCCAGCGCCTGCAAAATGCTGTAGCACACCGGAATTTCCTTTTCCGGTGCTTCCGTAAGAGACACCCGAATCGTGTCGCCAATGCCCTCCGCTAAAAGCGTCGCAATGCCTGCCGTAGACTTAATGCGGCCGTACTCCCCATCCCCAGCCTCCGTCACGCCCAAGTGCAGCGGGTAGTCCATCCCTAGCTCATCCATGCGCTTCGCCATCAGGCGGTAGGCCGCCAGCATCACCGGCACCCGCGACGCCTTCATGGAGACCACCAGGTTGTAAAAGTCCAAGGATTCACACACCTTGATAAACTCCAGCGCCGACTCCACCATTCCCTCCGGGGTATCGCCGTAGGTAAACAGCATCCGCTCCGCTAGGGAACCGTGGTTGACACCAATGCGCATCGCTTTCCCCTGATCTCGGAGCGAAACCACCAAGGGCTTGAGCGCCTCCCGAATTTTGCTGCCAATTTCAGCAAACTCAGCCTCTGTATACTCAGTGCGGTCGGCCTTCGGCTTTTCAAACACATACAGCCCCGGATTAATCCGCACCTTGTCTACGTGCTTTGCCACTTCCAGAGCAATTTTTTCCCCATTGTGGTGCACATCCGCTACCAGCGGAACCGTCTGATAGGTTTCGCTCAGCCGCTGCTTAATTTCTGCCAGCGCCTTGGCGTGGGCCATGCTGGGAACGGTCACACGCACAATCTCGCAGCCAATTTCATGAAGGCGACGAATCCCCGCCACGGAGCCGTCAATATCTAAGGTGTCTTCATTAATCATGGACTGGACAACCACAGGATGTCCGCCGCCAACCACAATGTTGCCGACGGCAACCGGGCGGGTTTTACGGCGGGGAATGGTCGTGTCGGTCATTGACCAAGCTGCGGGAGTCGCGGTGGGCGTAGGGAGGGTCTGCATAAAAAATTACGGCAAGGATTACAGCACAGAAGGTTATGGCGCAGAGATTACGGCATAGAGACAGGATCAAAATAACATGCCAGGGAAAGGGAAATTCTCCCTAGTTGAGTCATATCGTGATCGTTGCTGACATCGTTATTAACGGCCTTGCTATGAACGACCTTGTTATTAACGGCCTTTGGCTTTCAGATCAAAAGGCTAAAATCAAAGGGCTAAAACTGTCTACAAATAGAGTTAGCTAGGTGGAGGCACCGCACCTTCAACAAGATTTTTAAAACTCTGGGGGCCAGTATAAGCCGAAACCTTGGAAAGTTCGGTGAGGGCCTGGGTGCCGCTCAGTAATTTATCTTGGATCTGCCAAGTAGGGTAGCCCTGGATCTTAGCCGCCTTACAGAGATCTGGCTGAGCGTTCGCTCCGTTGGGATCGCACTCAATGTAGGGAATTTTGGCAGCAGCCTGCTGCCCAAAAAGCTGTTTTTGATCGTGGCAGTGGGAACACCAGTAAGCTCCATACATCTTGGCTCCTGTCTGGGTCAGATGGTTAGCCAGCGCAATTTCAGCAGGGCCTGAGGTTGTCGTAATGGGTAGAAATCCAGGGGAGCCCGTTGAGGAAGCAACGGTTTTGCCTGAGATACCGGCATACATAATCACCGTTCCGAGGCTCGCCACAACGGCAACCACAATGCCCGTAAAAAATACTTGACCTAAATCTGGCCAATCTCGACCCAGGAACGTCAACAGCAGCATGGCTACTGTAAACGTGGCAGACGCAATGCAGTAAATGCAGAGGCCAGCATCGATTTTAAAGAACAGCAAAAACATGAGGTAGGCGCTAAAGACGACCATGGAGATTGCGCCAATGAGCAGCAATATCCAGGTGGACTCCTCTAGTTTTTTGCGGAGCTCTCGATTTTCAGTGGCGTTGACGGCCAGAGGCCCCAAGGCAAAAAGGGCCATACCGCTGTAGGCAAGGGTGCCAAAGAGGGACAACGGCAGACCACCGAGCTTGGCATACTGGCTGCTCAAGACTGATTCGCAGCCGGAGGTTGGGCAGGCAACAGGCTGTCCTTGAAAGTGCGTGAAGGTCAGGTAGCCTGTGGTTAATGCACCAATGATGGCGATCGCGCCTATCAGTACACGAGACCAGCGATGAATCCAGGGAGTTGAACGACGACGAGACATAGTTCTAGCTCAGGGGTTTAGGCTAAGGGGTTCTATTTTTCAATCATACTGGGTTGATGGAGATAGCGACTTGGCCTAGTGGCTTCAACCCACAGAATAAGAGGAATTCGGTATCATACAGCTTGCTTTACATTGCCAATAAAATTCCGATAGACGACGATTTCACAATTAATGTGCCGTCATTCACAAAACCTTAAGCAAGATCAATATCTTCCGCAGGAGTACCTATGCCTACCCTTGATCAGTGGTTTAACGGTGCAAACATTTTTGTGCTGCCGTTTTGGACAGTCATGATTTTGCTGCCCAACTGGGACTGGACACGCCGCATCATGAGTTCGCTCTTGCCATTCATCGCTCTAGCGCTGCTCTATGTGGGGTTGTTTGCATCCTCGATTACCGCAGAATCTGCTCAAGCCTTGTCTAATCCGACGCTGAGCGTCATTGCTCAATTTTTCTCGGACGAGCGTGCTGCGGCAACAGGCTGGATTCATTACTTGGTGATGGATTTATTTGTGGGCCGCTGGATTTACTGGGAAGGTCAGCGAACAAGCGTTTGGACGAGGCACTCCCTAGCGCTTTGCTTTTTTGCAGGGCCAATGGGCCTCCTCTCTCACATCATCACCAGCGCGATCGCCCAGAAGTTTTTCGCTGTTGACCCATCTGAGACCACACCTGAAAACGTCCTGCCGTAAAACTCCTACCAAAAGTCTTCTCAAAACACCATGCCGCCAATCCTGCGCCCTGCCGTCCCCACCGATACAGTAGGCATTTTTTCTCTCATTCAAGAGCTAGCGGCTTACGAAAAGCTGACCCATCAAGTGACAGGAACCGCTGAGGCCCTGGGCAAACACCTGTTTGAAGAACCCACCCAAGCAGAAGCGATCGTCGCCGAGATAGAAGGCCACCTCATTGGGTTTGCGCTGTTTTTCAAAACCTATTCCACCTTTCTCACCCAGCCCGGGCTACACCTCGAAGATATCTATGTCCAAGAACCCTATCGGGGACAGGGCATCGGCACAGCCTTACTGCAAACCGTGGCTCAAATTGCCGTTGAGCGACGGTATGGACGCCTAGAGTGGACAGTATTGGACTGGAATACCCCCGCGATCGCCTTTTACCAAAAGATGGGTGCTGAGGTGCTGCCTGACTGGAAAATTTGCCGCGTCACGGAGCAGTCATTGCTGAAGCTGGGAAAGGTCAATGGAAAACGCTAATTTTTCATAAAGCAAGCCCTTTACTGCGAGAGCTTACTTGGGATGAATCCATTTATTGTATTTTTCGTACGTCAACTCTCCAGGGATCTTCTGAGTAAATTCTTTGGGCTGACGATAGGCTTCGACATTATAGTCTTGACGGATTTTGCAAACAGATTTGTAGGGATCTTGCCATTGAAGCAGTACCGCAACAAGCTGCTGAAACTGTAAATATGATTTTTGATGCTTAGTCACCAGTGCTGCAAAGTGGAAGATCCGCGCTAATACGTCTGGATCAGTCTTCTCTTTTGGGAGGCTAATAATAGGGGCAAGCTTCTCTAATGCATCATAATTTTCGGTGACTGGAATCAGGGCAACCCTATAATCTGTCAGGTCTCCCTTTTCAACTTGCGTCAGAATTTTATCTGCCTTCACTAATACAACATAGTCCGACATTTCATATTGCTTGAAGAGCGCCAGAAGTTCTAAGCCAAAATCTTGCCTTGATAGTCGAATCATGGCATCCAGGTAAGAATTAATCGCGCGCTTACCTTCCTCACTATTAATGTCAGGCAGCACCTCATCAACTTTTGCCTGGAGGATATCTTGAAATTCTTGTCCCCTGATTTCATCAATCAAAAGACGATCTACGCAGCGATAGCACTCTTGCTGCTTTGAGCTAAGGTAGCGAAACTCAACCTGCCAAATTGTTTCAAAGCAAACCTTTGCCTCAATGGCAGTTGTCAAAAGCCTTAAGCTATTCTCTAAGCCTTGATAGGCTCCTGAGTCTTGATACAGTAGTCCGCGAATCTTGAGAAACTGGATAAATTCTTTGCTGGTAAACTTCTCGCTATCAATGGCAGAAGCTTGCTCCGCAAGTGGAGACAGTCTTTCAACTTCGCGGTTGTGTATAAATACCATCCCATCGGGAACTTTTGGCTTATAGAAACTTTCTAAAAGCTTTTGGAACGTAGTTCTTTTTCCCCAGAGTGGCCGTTGTAGAATAAAACCTTTATTAAAGTCTTTTTGCAGATAGCTTTGGATTCTTTGATCAAGGCGATCGCTTAAGGTCTGGCGCTGGGAAGCAGAAGCGTCAATACCTTTTCTAAATAGCCTAAAAACAGGTATGGAACACCCAATGATGCCAATGGCCAACATAACGCCCAAAGTTGCCTGCGTAACAGGAGAGGCAAGAAGCTCTTGAGCAACAGATTGACTGGGAGCAGCTTCAGGTGCTTTTAGAAGCTCTCGAACTTCAGATGCTCCAGATTGAGAAGAACCACCTGGACTTGGGCTTTGTTTGGTTGGATTATTCTGAGCTGGGTTGCGTGATTGAGTATTTTTTTGATTTTGATCTGACTCTTGAATTACACCTTTATAGCGGTCATCAACGTTTTTTTGAATATTTTTTGAAGCATCTTTAATAGACTGAATATTTGAAACTTGGCCTAGTCTACCTCCCGGAACCTGAAAAATTATTCTCATGCAGCTTATCCTATCTGAATCGAGTCTAGGATAGGATGCCCACTCAATCATGCAAACATACATACCGAATCTATCAGTGGCTGACAGACTCTTCTGACGCTTTACTGATCTAAGAATCGATTAGGAAGACCTTGGCAAAAAATGGACTTGGCCCTCCAGCCAAACATGATTTTTTTGCCAGCAAAGTTTAGTTCTCCGACGGAAATTAATCCAACTGAGTCAATGCGATCGCCGCCATTTCTGAGACTTGAGGCGTTGAGTCTTGCACCAGCTTTTGCAGCATCGTTCTGGCCTCTGCTCCACCAATATTGCTCAGCGCCTGGACGACACGATAGCGAATTTGCCAATCTTCGTGGGTCAGGAATGGCTCAAATAATTGAATCGCTTCAGGATTTTTAAGCTCGCCCAAGGATCCGATCGCCGAACCCTGGACTAGACCTTCGGGGGAAGACAGCGCCTCTTTCAGTAGGTCAAATCCACGGGGGTCCCCAAGTTCACCGAGGGTTGAGATAATGCTCATCTGCAAGAGCCAGTCATTAATTTCTCGGAAGCATCTTTCCAGGTCGGGAAAGGCTTCTGTAAGCTGAAGCGCCCCAATGGCGTCGGCAGCCGCAGCCTTCACGTCAATCTCAGAGTCAGCATAGAGACGATTAAGCAAAATTTCGAGCGCCTTGGCTCGGTCATGATGCCCTAGCCGATCCATTTGGCTGACCGCTGCGTAGCGCACCCGTGCATTGCTGTCTTTAATCGCCTGGATGAGTAGCTCAAACCCCTGATCGACCGGAAGATAGCGGAGCTGATTCACCGCAGAAAGGCGATCGCCCAAGTCACTGGACTGAAGGGATTGAGCGATGGCTTCAGGGGTGATACTCATAGAAAACCTAGAGAGCAACAGTAAGGCGTCACCAAGATCCTACGCCATTGAATGCGCTCCATTCTGACCCTCTCAAGAATTGACCTAGGCTGTAACATTGAGTAACAAACTGAAAATTCACCCTAAATTCACCCTCGATTCACCCCCCAAAATTTACCCATGGAATCCAAGCCTACTGACGCCTCTAGCCCTGAAGCCGTTGCGAAACAGACGGAATCAGACGCGCCTACCTTAGCCGCTTCAGAAGCAACTGAGCCCAAAGATAGCTACGTTAAGCTTGCCATGCGTAACATGGTGCGTAAGTCCAGGCAATCTTTGACCCACTTTGCGCTGACAACATTCGCCCTTCTGGGCGTTTTGGTGGGCTTGGCCTATTTGACCCGCTAATACCCCGCCAATAACCCCACGATTGACGCAGCACCCATGATCCAAGTGGAATTAACCCTACAGGTAGAACCCATAGGAACAGATGGCGCATCCATCAGCTTTGATGAGACCGCAGCAGGTCTCTCCGAGCAGCAGTGGCAAGATTGGTTTGAGCAGTGGCTGGACTACCTCAGTCCTGAGATCTCCCCAGCAAACGCCTATGAAGTGAGCCTCTTGCTGACGACCGATGCAGACATTCAGCACCTCAACAAAACCTATCGCCAGCAAAATGCCCCCACGGACGTGCTGGCCTTTGCGGCGCTGGAGTGGACTGGGCCTGCCCTCCCCGCCCAAGAACAGTTCCCCGTCAACCTAGGAGACATCATTATTTCAGTCGAAACTGCCCAGGTTCAGGCGGGGCAGCATTCCTTAGCGGTGGAGCTGGCTTGGTTAGCCGCTCACGGCCTTCTGCACCTTTTAGGATGGGATCACCCAGATATTCCCCAGCTTCAGGCCATGCTGAAAAAACAAGCCCAGCTTCTGCAACACGTTGGACTAGAAGCACCTGATTGGTCTACTGAAGATCTCGGCTACTGAAGCCCTGGGCTATCTCAAGCGATCGCCTAGGGCTCTCCTCACCCAACCCTGGATCGATAGGTCAACCTCTACAAAGACCGCGAACACCCGCTCCTCCCAAAATCCTTAGGATAGTTGACTTTCCCTAGGGCTGAGTTAAGATTATGCTGTCCTGGGGCGATCGCTATCCGCTTTCTTCCAGAGCAACGTACTTTCTAACCTTTGCCTGCCCGTGATCTGCTTCTAGTTCCTGACCTCGCATACAGCATTGGATAGCTAGCTCAGCGGATTGCTTCTCGGCCTTTTCAGCGTTTGTTCAGCCTCAGAGTCTCTTCAAAGTTGATGAAGCAGTGAATGAATGAATCAAGTTGATGAATCAATTGACGAATCAAAATTGACGAAAGCTACAGATCGCGTCGTGTGTGACATGCTAAGACTAGGCGGTAAGACCATATAAAAGCGCTTAAAATAAAAATTTAAACACAAACGTTCGCCGTCAATGCAGGTGTGAGCCTTTAGGTAAGCGTAATGTCCGATAAAGTGATCTATTCGTCCAGCAGCTCAACCCGTCCCGTTCAGCGGCCTACAACTCGACGGGAGCACTCCTTTCAAATTTCGCGTAACCTCTGGCTGAGTTTTCAGTATGCCGGGGCGGGCCTCAAGTATTCATTTATCACCCAGCGCAATTTCCGAATTCATGCGCTGGTCGGCACAACTGCCATTAGCCTAGGTTTATTTTTTCAGCTTCCTCCCGTTGAACTTGCGCTCATTGGTCTGACCATTGGCCTTGTGATGACGCTAGAGCTATTGAATACCGCCATTGAGGCTGTTGTAGATTTGGTGGTAGAAACTCAGTATCATGAGCTTGCTAAGATTGCAAAAGACTGTGCCGCAGGCGCGGTGTTGATGTCTACGATCGCATCCATTGGGGTGGCTGGCTGTCTCCTTCTCCCACACTTCTTGAAGCTGCTTTTAGCCAGCATTGGTTAGGCTAGGGTAAATCAGCGCTACAAGGTTTCGCCATGAGAGCAATCCATGCTTGGCCCTTGGGTATCACAAATTCGCTTGAGCTTAGAACTAGCTAGGTTTTAAAACTAGCTTGGGTCTAGAACTAGCTTGGGTTTAGACATTGGCCGCGAGGCTACCGCCTAGAGCCTTACGAGATATTTGGTGGTTTTAAGGGGGTTTTGCGTTGATTATTGTTATCGATAACTACGACAGCTTTACCTACAATCTGGTTCAGTATTTAGGCGAGCTGGGTCAGTTTTTTTCCGTAGCGTCGGATCTGCGGGTCTATCGCAACGACCAAATTTCCCTCGACGAAATTCGCCAGCTTGCCCCAGATGCGATCGTGATTTCACCAGGCCCTGGTCGGCCAGAAGATGCGGGTATTTCGCTAGAGATTATTCGGCAACTCGGCCCAACCGTCCCGCTCTTGGGCGTTTGTCTAGGCCACCAGAGCATTGGCCAAGTCTATGGCGGCAATGTTGTGGGGGCACCAGAGCTAATGCATGGCAAAACATCCCCAATTTCCCATACAGGTCTGGGGGTCTTTAAAGCGCTGAGCAACCCATTTACCGCAACGCGCTACCACAGCCTTGTGATTGACCGTCCCACCTGTCCGGACATTTTAGAAATCACGGCCTGGACGGACGACGGCACCATTATGGGCGTACGCCATCGTACCTATCCCCACTTGCAGGGAGTACAGTTCCACCCCGAAAGCATCCTGACTGAGTCAGGAAAGCAGCTTCTCCAAAATTTTCTAGAGTCTCTCCCTTCGCCAGAGCGCTCGGCCCCTTGAGCTATGCAGATCTAAGGAGCTCTAAGAAGCACTAAGTGAGCCTCCTAAATCATCCTTAAGATAGACAAGACCGGGGCAACTTTCTGAAGGGTCGAAGCGTCATTAACGAATTGCCCCTGCAGCTTAATCGTTTCTACTTAATCGCTTTTAAACTAGTCCCCAGTGGGCAAGCTCCCCTCACTGTCTGAGAAAACCCCCATGAAACTAAATCTTGTCAGGATAACCGCATTAATGTTTGGGGTTGGCATCCTTGGCTCCGTCCCTAGCGCCAGCGCCAACTCCCTGCCTTCCGGTATCGAGCGCTCCACAGAAAATGCTTCTCTCATGCTGGCACAAGCCACCGAGCAGACCTCAGAGAATCAAGGTCGGCGCAGGTCAAGGTTTCGCAGTCAGGAGAGCTTGAATAATCAGCAGCCGCTTCAAAATAGTCAGGAGTTTCAGCAGCGTCGGGAAGAAGCGCGGCAGCGACGGCAGAATAGGTCGCAAAATAATGGGTGGGGCCAAGGCCAAAATCAGAATATCCAAGACTTCCAGCAAAATGACTTAGAGCGCCAGCGACGGATAGAGGAGGCGCGGCAACGACGACAAAATAGACCGCAAAATAACGGTTGGGGCCAGGGGCCAAACCAGAATATTCAAGACTTCCAGCAAAATGCCCTAGAGCGCCAGCGACAAATAGAAGAAGCGCGGCAGCGGCGACAGAATAGGCCACAAAATAACGGGTGGGGGAACGGTTGGGGCCAGGGGCCAAACCAGAACATTCAAGATTTTCAGCAAAATGCTCTAGAGCGACAGCGACGGATAGAAGAAGCGCGGCAGCGGCGACGGCAGCAGGATGCGTTTGATCGGCAACGCCAGCTCCAAAATGCCCAAGAGCTACGAAGACGACAAAATAATTCTGGAGACAATGCTTGGGGTCAGCGGCGGGATAATAGTATCCAATCACAGCGGCGGCGGGTACAGTCGGTCTGGCAGCAGCAGCTCGGAAACCGTCGAAATCGGTCTGACCGATATGCGCGTCAGCTTGCCCAGCAGCGTCTCATCTGGCAGCGCGATCGCAATCGTGCTCGCGATAATTGGCTTCGACAGCAGCAGCTGATTGAACAAGAGCGGCGACTGGCGCGGCTTAATGCGCGGCACCGCGACCTTTATCGTAACTATGTCAACTACTACGATCAAGACTACTGGGGAAACACCAGCTGGCGCGATCGCGACTACTGGAATAACACCACATTCTGGAGTGGCCCCGGCTATTGGTACGAGCGTGACTACTGGAGTCAGCGCGGATATCGTTGGGATGACCTTTTAGGCGCAATCTTGCCTGGTCTAATCAACGGAGCTGCGCTAGGCGGGTTTGGCTCCAGCTTCTCGCCCTATCGTCAAGCCAGCACCATTTATAGTCAAGCACCCCAAATCCTTTCCTATAACGGTCTAACTCAGGCAGCTTGCGAACCAGGAAACATTGTTATCTTACTGCCCAACCAGCAGGTACTCTGCGCAAGACCAACCTCAGCCTATGTTCCTGGAACCTATCAAATTTTGAGGCCTGACCTAAACTTGGTGCCCGCCGAAATCAATTATTAGGCTCCCACGGCTAAAAATACTTTGCATAGGGATGCTTCTGGCAAGCAGAAGCATCCTTTTTTTTTTGTTTGGACATGATAATTGGCAATCTTAGAGCACCTGAGTCATCCTGCTCCCAACAAAGGCCAAGATGCCATGGCGCACCGACACAAGCAGATGTCAAACCAATCAAGCACACGCTATACCTGATGGGAGTGAACAATCAAATCTCTCAAAGCCCAAAACACAAGACGCAAAAAAACAAGATGAAAACACGCACGATTGGGTGCTGGCGGGTCTACTGCCTTGGGTCTATTCTCTCCATGAGCCACTTTACTCAGCTTAGACAGCTCTCTCAGGAACAGTTACGCTATCGCAGACTCAATGCCAAGAAAACGTGAATTTAAAATGTAAAAATAAACATTTAATATCAAGAATTAGGCTTTTCGATCATGTTAATTTTATGTTTTTTCTGCAATCGAATTTGAGTGATTACTATTTTTATACTTCGTAATACTTAATATTTTAGAGAAATTTTACAATGTGATATTTGTCACGCATTTCTAGCAACAAGAATCACAAGCTTAAGTTTTAAAATCCTTATACTGAAGGAGTTCGAGCTTTTACAAAGCAAGAACTTCAGATTAAGTATAGGAGAATACTATGTCTACTGAATCAGTTACTCAGTTTTTTGAAGCTGTCTATAATGACAAAGAACTTCAGGGCGCACTGAATTATGCCCTGGTCAAAACTTCCCCCGATGCATTGATTGCGATCGCGCAAGAAAAGGGATTTTCTTTCAACAAAGCTGATTTAGATGCTGTGGGTGGGGATGAACTCTCTGCTGAAGCACTAGATGGAGTTGTGGGTGGCGCTGCTAGCTCATTCAGCAACCTAAGCCAAATTGCATTACAGACAAACTTCTTTAGCCGGTATACGAATATTGGCGACCTGAAGGCATCTGGCGACAAATTTAAACTTACAATTCCTGGCCCTAGCTGGGTGAATCAACAGTCCTTTCAGCCCGTCAAAGCCATTAGCGAAAACGAAGAGTCAGAAGCAGTGTCTGCGGTAGAACTCTTCCAATCCTTAGTTAGTGAGTCATAGCGGTTAATCCAGGACTGTTCAGACATCACATTCAACCATCGTCATGAGCCGCATCCCACTGATGTGAATTGAGTCCTTTACTCATTTGCTGAAGACTTTATGTCCATAAAGCCAAAGCAAAACTTCTTCATGAGACTTTTGTTTCATGGTGCAGCTTTACAGAATTGGGATGCGTCTATATTGAGTCGATGCGCATTGGCTTAATAGGCATTGACTCAATATGCATTGGCTTAATAGGCATTAACTCAATATGCATTGAGTTAAAAGACGGAAGAAGACACCATAGCGACCTGAATTTGTTAGATCAGTAGGATCAAATTCATAAATTAGATGACCAAAAAAGTCTTCAAAATGCGATTTCAAGACAATTTCAAAATCGACGAAACATAGAAAGATAAAATTCAATAATTTCGTCTTACTTGACTTAAGATCTAGAAAACTTAAAGTAGTTCTATTCGAGTATTTATATGAGCATTATCAATCTAAATACAGCTCTATTTTTTAATTAATACTCCAGGCATTACTGATTTTTAGGAGGAGCATATGGTTTCTGCCGATCATCGAGCGGTTCAGTTTGTTGTCAAAGTCTCCAAGTTCTGTAATCTTCGCTGCCGCTACTGTTATGAATATGAAGAACTGAACGATAGAGAGATCATTACTCAACCTCACTTAACTCAGATGTATCAGCATATTGCTGACTACTATCAGACATTTGATCAACAGGTTGATCAACCTGTTGATATTGAATTTATTTGGCATGGCGGAGAACCTTTGGTAATATCACCTGACTTTTACTGGCAAACTTTCGACCAGCAGGATCAGATTTTTGGTCATCTCCCGTTCCACATCTCCAACACAGTCCAAACAAACCTAACCCTTTTAGACTCAGAACGTATTCGACTGCTCAGCGAGGGGTTTGACAAAGTTGGTGTTTCTCTCGATCTGTTTGGTGGACTACGGGTCAATGGCTCTGGCATGGACTCCCAAATCAAAGTGCTCAAGAATCTAGACATCCTTCGTGCTCAACATATTGACTTTGGCTGCATTACCGTTCTGACCCAATTAAACATTCATCGAATTCAGGAAATGATGCGCTTCTATGAGCGGCTAAAGATTTCCTCTGTAAGATTTTTACCCCTATTCAAAGGTGCTTTTGAAGGCCAGCATCAAGGCTATGAAATCACCAACGAAGAAGTTGTAGAAGCCTTTAAAGGTTTGGTGGATCTCGTCTTGACCAGCAATAGCGCAATCAATATAGAGCCAATTTCAACCTATATTAAGCAAATTATTCATCACTATACTCCAGCCGCAAAACCTGCTTTTTATAGCAAGCGAGAGTGGGAGACGGTTTATGTCGTCAACACCAATGGAGATATTTTTAGTGACGGCGACCCCTATGAGCCAGAGTTTTGTTACGGCAATCTATTTACGACGCCGCTGTCAGACATCATTCATAGTCCCGTTCATCAAGCCGTGATTGATGCAGCAGAGCAGCGAACCGCATCAATCTGCAATTCCTGTCGCTTCTATGGAAGCTGTAGTGGATTTTCGATCGCTGAAAATAATCAAGCTCAGGGTCAACAATCTGAGGAAAAACTTGATTCTTATAACCAGCCTCAGTGCCCAATCGATGCCCCCATGCTGGCTTTTGTTGAAAGACGATTGAAAGCACTAGGCATTATTAACCCTGTGACCAACCGTCTCATGTCTCCAGCTTCGGCGGCTCAATCTACTGCTCAACCTGTTGCTCAACCTGTTGCTCAACCTGCTGCTCAGCCACTGCCCGCTTATTCTTCTGAGACATCGGTCAGGCTTTACTGCTATGACCCAGACTCTCTAACCTCAAGGGTTCAGTACAGTGCAGGAATTTGTAAGGCATCAACTCTCCCCCAAGTCAGCAGTACCTATATTTCAGCGGCCTATGTTCCAGTAGAGCCTTGGCGAGAACTAACGCCCCATGAAGCTGAGTCTCTTTGTGCCCCTCATCTCTTGAGCGACCTCAGCCAATGGCAGCTCGGCTCTGATTTGGGCATTATTCGATTGACTGAGGATGTGATCTCCCCCTTTATCGAGATTTTTGAGGAATATGGCACACGCCATCATCTGAGCCAAGAGAATTACCGCGCCCACACCACCCATCCACGCTGGGAAAAAACGCTCGCAGATGTCAGGGCTGAGCTAGAGCGATATTCTTTGCAGGGTTTGGCACCGGAAATCTTAAGTCTAGCCAGCGCGTCGCCAGGGCTGCGAACCGTGACCCAAGAGAAAATGAATCCCTTTGAGCGAGAGTTTGTAGGGCTGCACCTCGACAGTTGGGACAAAAAGCCGCTGCGCCGCCGTCATCAGTCTCGCAATCGAATCTGCATCAATCTAGGACGAGAGGATCGGCATTTTCTGTTCATTCCGCTCACTCAAGTTCAGATGTTTCAGATGATTGGCTTATCAGACCCAGAAGATATCTACCGGGACTATCGAGGGCTACATATCGGCCAAAAGTTTATGGAACGGTTTCCTGACTACCCCGTGGCTAAGTTGCGCATTGCCCCAGGAGAAGCCTATATTGCGCCGACAGACAACATGATTCATGATGCCACCTCAATCGGTAAACGCTACCCAGATGTGGCGCTCCATATTACGGGACACTTTGGGTTTTCAGTGCAGCAGGTTGCCCCTCATCGAGTTCTGGTGGGAGGGAGGGTATGAACGCCAATCTAGCCCGTCTGGATGAGCAACGAGATAGACCGCGATCGCCCGTTGAAGTGCCTGCTGAAGCACCCATTGAAGTGCCTCCTGAAGTCCGTAAAGTACACTTTGTGGTCAAGGTTTCTAAATTTTGCAATCTGCGCTGTCGCTACTGCTATGAATATGCTGAGCTGAGCGATCGTGAGGCAATGTCGCTGGATCAGCTAGATCAGCTGTATCTCCACCTTGCAGACTACTACCGTCAGTTTGGCCAGTCTGTCGAAATTGAATTGGACTGGCAAGGCGGAGAGGCCCTGCTGCTGCCCCCTGAATTTTACTGGCAGACCTTTGCGCGCCAGCGAGATATTTTGGGTGGGTTATCAGTCAAAAATGCGGTGCAAACCAATCTGACGGTACTCACGGAAGACCGGATTCATTTACTCAAGCATGGGTTTGATGCGGTGGGGGTATCGATTGATTTATTTGGAGGCCTGCGCGTCTTCAGCGCAGGCGAAGATTCTCAAGCACGGGTGCTGGCCAATTTAGATCGTTTGCAGCAGCATAAGGTTGACTTTGGCTGCATTACCGTCCTCACAAAGCGGAACGTTGACCATATTTCCCAAATCTATCGGTTTTATGAAGCATTGAAGGTGAATTCCTTTCGGATTTTGCCGCTGGTCAAGGGAGCCTTTGAAAATCAGCATCAAGACTATGAGCTTTCAACCGCCGAGGTTGAGTCTGCCTTTCAAGCTTTGTTTGAGCTGGTGCTCACCCAGCCTGGGTCGGTTCAGATTGATCCGCTCAACCGTTGGATTGCGCAGGTCATGCATCACCAACGACCAGAGGCTCAGCCCAATTTCTACCACAAACGGGAGTGGGAGAATGTCTATTTAATTAATACCAATGGGGATGTATTTAGCTATGCGGACGCCTATCAGGAAGGGTGGCGTCATGGCAATTTATTTGAGTCATCCATGCGCGACATTGTGCTGAGTGAAGCCCACCAAAAGGCTATTACTGCCGCTGAGCGTAGAATGGCGGCGGTCTGTCATGGTTGTCGATTTTTTGGGAGCTGTGATGGATATCCTGTTGCGGAGGAAAGTGTCCTACACCAGACTACGGAGCCTTTGGACTGTGGGGTGGAAAAAAAGATGTTGTCTTATATTGAGCGACGGCTTCAGGAGATTGGCGTTATTCAGTGCCCTATCCGCCCTCTCCCTCTCTCTATGCCCTCGACCCATGAATTAGCCGCCCTATCCCCTGGCATTCAAATTCAGTTTGCGCAAAGTGCAGGTCATTCAGCGCTCGATTGTGGAGAGAATCGAATTCTGCTGAGTCAGGGGACAGCAGGCGCAACGGAATGCCCGGTCGATGGACTTCGGTATCATCCAGGGGCACGGGTGCCTCAGGCTCCTTGGCGATCGCCCACGGTAGAGGAGCAGAGAATTCTCGTCGATTTCGAGAATAATGCACTGGACTTAGCCATTACGGTGCTAAAGATTCCAGACTATATCCTTGAACCTCTGAGAGCATATCTGGCAGGGTTTGGGATTCAAGACCGATGGAATCCGAACCCCTCAGAACAACAGTTTTTAAATCGGCACCCATTAGATCGGCAGCCATTAGATCGACAGCTAACTCAGGGTCTGCCGTTAAACGGACAATTGAGTGCTCATCCCATGATGCGAGAGATCCATCATTATCTTCAAGCCCATTTTGAAGACTACCGCCCTAGCATTTTTACCCTGTACTCTGCTCCGCCAAACCTAAAAACCCTGACCAAGAACGACAATCAAGAGCAGCAAAGGGCAAAAATGACTTACTTAGGGCTGCATCTTGATAGCTGGGATCAATCCGCAAATCTGCCTCCCCAGCGCCGATTCTGCTTAAATTTAGGCAAAGAAGACCGCCATTTTTTATTCATTAATTTACCCTGGCCAGCCTTACTCAATGCCGTTGGGGTAACTTCAGACAGGCAAGTCTCTGCAATGTCCAGAACCCTGTTTTCAGGCCATGCCTTTATGAAGCGGTATCCAGAATACCCAGTCGTGAAGCTTCGCATTGCACCCGGCGAAGCCTACATTGCCCCTACGGGCCATCTCATTCATGACGGAACCTCAGAGGACAAGCAATATCCTGATGTTACGCTCCATGTGCTAGGTGCCTTTGGCGCGTTTTTACAGCATAAACTTTCTTTGTCCCGTCCTCAGTTCAGCGGCAGCTTTACGGCATGAGTGCCATTGACATGAGTGCCATTAACATGAGTGCCATTAACATGAGTGCCATTTAACCGCGCTATCGATTAACCGCGCTATCGATTGGCGGTGCCACCGATTTTTCCCATCCAGCTAAAGCGTGTCGAGGGATATCGAAGGAGAAAGTAATGAGAAATGTGCTGATTGCGCTGGGTGCCCTGAGCGATAGCGATATTGACTGGGTTCTGGCGGTTGGCTCCAAGGTAAAGGTTGCAAAGGGGAAACCTTTGGTGCGGATGGGACAGCCCATTGATGCACTTTACTTACTCCTAGAGGGCCAGTTTGGTGTTTCTGTGAGTCAGCCGTCCGTTGGGCCGTCCATTGAGCAGCCCGTTGGTCAGCCCATTGATTATCAGATTGTGGCACAGCTCACGGCTGGGGACATTGTGGGCGAAATGTCGATAGTGGATAGTCAAATGCCTTCCGCTAATGTCACGGCACTCCAAGAATCATGGGTCCTCTCCATTCCGCGATCGCAACTTAAGCGTCACCTGAGTACGGACTTAGGGTTTGCGGCTCGATTTTATCGAATGGTCGCGCTATTTCTGTCCAGTCGATTGCGGGTCTTAAATGCTCAGGCTGCGGGGAGTCGTTTATCGTCCCTGGAGGCCGGAATTTATGATGCAGACGAAATTGCGCCCGATGTACTGGATGACTTAGCCCTGGCTGCTTCTCGCTTTGAATGGATTCTGCATCGGCTGGATATAAAGTAGTGCCCACTCTGATAAACCCCTCTGGCAAACCCTTCTAAAAAACCACGATGACAAACCCCTCTGACAAGCTTTTTCGCAAAGAAGCGCTAGAGCGGCTCTCTTCCCCAGAACAGCTTGACCAGCTCATGCAGGTTGTGAAGCCCCGCAGTTGGATCTTGCTGGGCACCTTGGGCGGGTTATCGGGCGTGGCGATCGCCTGGAGCGTCTGGGGAAAGGTGCCTGTCCGCATTTCGGCGCAGGCGGTGTTTGTGTACCCCTACCAACTCCGCGAAATTCAGTCGCCAGCCGTGGGTCGGCTGCGTCAGCTCAGGGTAAAGGTAAACGATACGGTTCAGTCTGGAGACTTACTGGCGCTGATTGACCAGCCAGAGCTACAGCAACAAATTCAGCAGCAGCAGACAAAGCTAGCGGCCCTAGAGCAGCAAACCAACCGCATTGAAACCACAGAGCAACAGCGCGATCGCCTAGAGCTAGAGTCCTTGGTGCAGCAGCGACGCAACCTGGAGCAACAGATCGGCAATGTGGGGATTCTCGTCCCCCGCCTCGAACCCATTACCCCTGCCCTGAAATCTAAGGAAATTGAGTCCGTCCGCCAGCAGCAAATTAGCCTCAAGGCGCGAATCACCGATGCAAAGCAGCTCGATTCGGTGCTCAAGACCCGCTGGGAAAATCGCAAACGCCTAGTAGAGCAGGGTGTCTTAACCCAAGACACCGCCCTTGAAGCAGAACAGACCTACTTGGGTAACTTACGCAGCATTTCTGAGCTAGAAAGCCAGCTCAGTCAGCTTCAGGTGCGGCTGGTGCAGGTGGAGCGCACCAATGTAGAAGACAGCAATCGGCTCCTAGACCTTCAAATTCAGCGGGATGATCTCCAGCGGCAGCTTCAAGATCTTGATACCAAGGCCAAAAATATTCAGCAGCGCCAGCAGGAAGCCTCGGCACAGCGCTCCAACGCCCTTGCAGATACCCGGCGATCGCTCAATCTGCTCCAGCTTCAGCTTAAAGAGCAAAGCCAAATTCGCAGTGCGATCGCCGGAAAGGTGCTGGAGTTGCCCGTCAAGGTTGGCCAAGTGGTAGCGGCGGGCACCCCCCTCGGACTCATTGCCACCAGCCCCCAAACCGAAAAACTTCAGGGGCTCGCCTTTTTTCCGATACAGGACGGCAAAAAAATTAGGCCAGGAATGTCCATGCAGGTTACCCCCACCACCATCAAGCGCGAGCGATTTGGCGGCATCCAGGCTACCGTTACCTCCGTGTCCGAGTTTCCGATGACCAAGCAGGACATGACCGCACTGATTGGCAATGCAGACGTGGTGCAGGCGTTGGGCACGTCTCCCCTTATTGGAGTGTATGCCCAGCTTAAGGCCAACCCCCAAACCGCCACAGGCTACGAATGGTCTTCCTCTCAGGGGCCTCAGCTCAAACTCACCCCCGGCACCAATGCAACGGCTCAGGTCACTCTCGAAGATCGTGCGCCCATCAGCTTTGTATTTCCCATTTTGCGCGAGCTGACCGGACTTTATTAACCCGATTTTTAGTAGCCAGATTTTTATTAACCAGATTTTATTAACCAGATGTATGAGGAGCCTAGATTCCAGGAATGCTGGCAGCACTGAGTACCGCTCAATCTCATTTTTTCGCTAGGGTCAGATCTGGGTTCTGGTCTTTGTTTAAGTCAGGTCAGCGAGTGCGGACTCCCACGCTGCTGCAGATGGAGGCCGTCGAGTGCGGGGCAGCGGCCTTGGGTATTATCCTCGGATACTATGGCCGCATTGTGCCGCTACCGGAGCTGCGCCAAGCCTGCGGGATCTCCCGTGACGGCAGTAAAGCCTCAAATTTAGTTAAGGCCGCACGGCGGTTTGGGCTACTGGCGAAGGGTTATCAGAAAAGCCTAGAGTCTCTCCAAGCCATGACTTGTCCGTTCATTGTGTTCTGGAATTTCAACCACTTTCTAGTGGTGGAAGGATTTACCAAGGAGAAGATCTACCTGAACGATCCGGCCACGGGGCCACGCACCGTCACGCCTGCCGAATTTGACGCAGCCTTTACGGGAGTCGTTTTAGCGCTAGAGCCAGGCCCAGAGTTTCAGCGCGGTGGCCGGAAGCCCAGCACCTTGGGGGCGCTCTCCCGCCGCCTCCAGGGCTCCTGGACGGTCTTGCTCTACGCCATGATTGCCGGACTACTCTTGGTGCTGCCCCGTCTAGCCATTCCGGTCTTTACCCAAGTATTTGTCGACAGCATTTTGGTCGAAAATCTGCTGGACTGGCTGCGCCCTTTACTCATCGGCATGGCGCTGACGGCGGGCTTAAATGGCATCCTGAAATATCTTCAGCTTCAGCATCTGCGCCAGCTTCAGGTCAAGCTGGGGATTCAGTTTTCGGGGCAGCTTCTTTGGCACATGCTGCGGCTACCCATTGGGTTCTATGCCCAGCGGTTTGCAGGCGAAATTGCCAGCCGCCTCGGCCTCAATAACTCAGTAGCCCAACTGCTTTCTGGCCAAATTACCACCACGGTGATTGATGCGATCGTGATGCTGCTGTTTGCCCTGGTGATGTGGCAGTACGACTGGGGGTTGACGCTGATGGTGGTCTGCTTTGCCCTGCTCAATTTTGTGGCGGTGCAGTGGGCGGCACGGCAGCGGGTGGATACGAGTCTGCGTTTGGCCATGGAGTACGGAAAGGCGAAAGGGGTAGCGATCGCTGGATTAATGAGCATTGAAACCCTCAAAGCCTCTGCCCTAGAGTCAGACTTCTTTAGTCGCTGGGGGGGCTACCAAGCCAAGGCGCTAAATGCCCAGCAGGCATTAGGGCTCCAAAGCCAGCTCTTGAATCTTTTGCCCACGCTGCTCTCTGGCCTCACGACCCTGCTGGTCTTGATTTTAGGGGGTTTCAAGGTGATCTCTGGCGGCTTGAGTATTGGGATGCTGGTAGCCTTTCAGAGCTTAACGGGCAGCTTTTTGGAACCCATCGGCAGCTTAGTGGGGCTTAGCAGCTCTCTCCAAGAGCTAGAAAGCGACCTCACCCGCCTAGATGACGTGCTGATCAATCCCGTGGATCCGGAAACCCAGCGTGCCGAGACGGAACAAACCGCGCTGATGGCAGATTTTCGCCTCAAGGGTTCCCTAGAGCTGCGAAATGTGACCTTTGGCTACAACCCTGTCGAGCCACCCCTGATCGCCAACTTCAGCCTCCAAGCCAGCCCTGGCGATCGCCTAGCCATTGTGGGCAGCAGCGGGTCTGGCAAATCCACGGTCGCAAAGCTCATTAGCGGCCTATACGCCCCCTGGGACGGCACCATTTTACTTGACGGCCATCCACGGGACACGGTGCAGCGGCGATCGCTCCACGAATCCTTAGCCCTCATTGACCAAGACATTTTTTTATTTGCCGGCACCATTCGCCAAAACCTCACCCTGTGGGACGCGACGATTCCCGATATCAATCTGGTGCGCGCCTGTCAGGATGCCGAAATTGAGGATGTGGTGCTGGATCAGGCTGGGGGGTTTGACGCGGTGCTGCTTGAAGGGGGCGTGAATTTGAGCGGTGGACAGCGCCAGCGCCTCGAAATTGCCCGCGCCCTTGTCAATAACCCGTCCATTTTGGTGCTGGATGAGGCCACCAGCGCCCTAGATGGCGAAACGGAAGCAAAAGTGGCTCAAAATATCCGCCGTCGGGGCTGTACCTGCATCGTGGTTGCCCATCGCCTCAGCACCATTCGCGACTGCGATGAAATTATTGTGCTGGAGCAGGGCAAGGTGGTACAGCGCGGCACCCACGAGACGCTCATTGCGCAACCTGGCGCTTATGCCAACCTGATTCGCAGTGAAGTCGAGGAAGAAGTGAGCAGGACGTGAGGAGTAAGCCATGACCCAGAATCTGCCTGATGATTGCGGCACAGATGATTGTGGTGCTGATGATCGCGGTACTGATGATCGCGGTGCTAAAGCTCAGGAGGCCGACGATCTCGCTAAAAAGATCATAAAACCAGCGCAGGTGCCACCGGAGCATGAGCAGCCAGCAGATGACCCATCGTCGCTTGTGCTCAAGCTGAATGATTCCATACTGCTGACCGAAGTGCGGCTCTGGCGAGTAGAGCGGGGAGAACTCTCAATTTTTGCAGTCATTCTGAAAGATGGAGAGCCAGCAGGCAATCGACGCTATCTTTTTACCCTCAAGTCCGGAGAGCTGTTTTGTGGGGTGTCCCCCACCCCAGGCCGTCAGCAGCTTATTCTGATGGCGATCGCCGTTCAGCCCTCTACCATTTGCCCACTGTCCGACCCGCAAACAGCACCCCCTTTAAGCGCCCAACCAATAAGCGCCCAGCCAATAAACACCCAACCAATAAACACCCAACAAAAGCACTGGATAGGGTTAGAGCGCTGGATTGAAACCCTGGGGAAGTTTACCGCTCCCCTTGCCCAGACCGTTCTGCAGTGTTCTCCCACCCTCGCACTCCAGACCCAAGGGCCAGAGCAAAGCCAGTTTTCCCTCAAGAAAAGCCAAAGCCTTCAGGCACGGCGTGGCGTGGTGCTGTGGCTGAAGGTACAGGCAGGGCAACTGGCTTGGGCTGGGCTGGCCGAACTTTTGATTCGTCCAGACTCAGACTGGTTTCCCATTAGCGGAATTTGGGTAGAGGCCCTGGACAATGTGGAGCTTCAGGTGGTGGCAAGTCATGATCTGCCGGATCAGGCTGCGTTTTTATCGGGACTTGCCCACATGGAGTCTTTCTTTCTAGACTTTCTGGAGCGCCTAGAGCAGCAAGAGCAGCTAGAAGCCTATATCCGCTTCCGCGAACGCAAGCGCATGAGCCTGGAGTCTCTCGGCGATACCCTGGGCGAGTTAGCAGAAGTGCTCACCCCCGATCTAGCGGAAACCTACCGAGAGGGCAGTCCACTTCTGACGGCGGCCCGTGCTGTAGGGCGATCGCTCGGCATTGAAATTTTAGAACCCGCAAAGTCCGAAAACCTGAAAAAACTGAAGGTGCCCCTAGAGGCGATCGCCCGTGCTTCGCGGGTTAGGCTGCGCCGTGTACTGCTGCGCGGGCACTGGTGGCAACAGGATGGCGGGGCACTGGTGGCATTCCGCGCAGAAGACGATCAGCCCGTGGCCTTGCTCCCCACGACCGAAGGAACCTATCTGCTCTTTGACCCTGTAGAGCGCTCCCAGCGCAGGCTCACCCCCAGGTTGGCCGAAGCGCTCTCCCCCGTCGCCTATACCCTGTACCGATCGCTCCCGCCGACCCATCTCAACGCCCTTGACCTATTGAAGTTTGCCCTAGGCAAGCGCAGCCATGACCTGTGGCTAATGGGCTTCAGCATTGTGGCCGTCACCTTGCTAGGGATGATCACGCCCCAAGCCACCGCCATTTTGATCAACGACGCCATTCCGGATGCCAATCGAGGGCTGATGATTCAGGTTGGCCTTGGGCTACTCGCGGCAATGTTTGGTTCCCTACTTTTTCGCATTACCCAAGCCCTCGCCATTTTGCGGTTTGAGACCCTAGCCGATGCCGAAACCAGCGCCGCCATCTGGGATCGCGTCCTGAATGTGGAAGTCCCTTTCCTGCGTCAGTATGCGACGGGCGATCTAGAGTCCAGAATTTCGGCGATCGATCAAATCCGCCGTCAGCTCACGGGCACCACCCTACAAACCATCCTCAGCAGTTTCTTTGCATTGCTCAACTTGGGTCTGCTGTTTTACTACAGCTCCGCCTTAGCCGTGATCGCCCTAGGGGTCGCCCTGCTGTCCATTGGCGTCACCACCACCATCGGGGTCTTAATCTTCAACCTCGTGCGCCAGCTTCAGGGACTCCAGGGAGAAATCACTGGGCTGATGGTGGAGCTCATTTCTGGCATTGCAAAACTGCGGGTTGCGGGAGCAGAGGCGCGGGCTTTCTCCCACTGGGGCAAGAAATACGCACACCAGCAGCGACTCACCCTCAAGCAGTCCACCCTGTCCGATGGCCTGCTTTTATTCAATGAAGTGCTGCCTATTTTTAGCTCCATTGCGATCTTTTGGTTTGCAGCCAGCCAGCTTGCGGACGTTCAGGGAAATGCTGGGGCGTTAAATTCTGGGGCGTTAACGACTGGAGCACTTAATATCGGGACGTTTTTGGCCTTCAATGTCGCCTTTGGCAGCTTTGTGGGGGGCGCAACCAATCTCAGCAACTCACTCCTGACCATTTTGGAAGTCACGACGCTCTGGGAACGCGCCAAGCCAATTTTAGAAGCTAAGCTGGAAATTGATGAAACCAAAGCCGACCCAGGCCGCCTAACGGGACGGGTAAAGTTAGACCATCTCAGCTTTCGATACCACGAAGAGGGTGCGCTGATTCTAGAAGACGTGACTATTGTGGCGGAACCAGGAGAATTTATCGCCCTCGTAGGGCCATCGGGCAGCGGCAAATCCACAATTCTGAGGCTACTCCTGGGGTTTGAAACGCCCCTCTCCGGCAAAATTGCCTTTGATGGGCAGGATCTTGCAAGCCTTAACCTCCAGGCTGTGCGGCGGCAGATGGGCGTTGTCATGCAAAACGGAAAGCTCAGTGCCGGCAGCATTTTTGATAATATTGCCGCTGGTGCGCTGCTGACAATGGATGAAGCCTGGGCTGCTGCCCAGAGTGCGGGACTGGCAGAAGATATTCAGACTTTTCCGATGGGGATGCACACCATGATCAGTGAAAGTGGTGGCAACCTATCGGGGGGGCAACGCCAGCGCTTGCTCATTGCCCGTTCTTTAGCGCTTCAGCCCAGGGTATTGCTGCTGGATGAGGCCACCAGCGCTCTAGATAACCGTACTCAGGCGATCGTGAGTGAGAGTTTGGAGAAGCTGCGCGTAACCCGTATTTTGATTGCCCATCGTCTCAGCACCATTCGTCAGGCCGATCGTATTTATGTCCTGAAGGCCGGCCGGGTGGTGGAGGAAGGAACCTTTGATGGGCTCATGCAGCAGGCTGGGGTCTTTAGTCAGCTTATGGCCAGTCAACAGCTTTAGAAGTCATCAGCTTTTGGGGTTTTATCCCGTTTTATCCCTCTGATACAGTGAGAAAATAGCCAGACGACACATCAAGATCCAACGGTTTGAGGACGACCCCTTGCGCGATCGCAGCATTTTATTTCAGCTCGTGGTGTGGGCCAGCTTGGGTGGGCTAACGGCAGGCTTGGTCTGGCTGTTTGCGATCATCGAGCTTCCCTCCCTGCTGCTGCTGCCTGCGATCGGGGGTCTGGGTCTTTGCGGTTTTTTGCTTCTGGGGTGGAGGCCTTGGCATTCCCACTCCTCCAGAAAAACCGGAGCCTTACCCGCCAACGAGGCTCCTAGATCAGCAGATGCGATCGCGTCCACGCCTCACAGCTCCCCCAGCCTCCATTTACCACAAGGTTCACGACAAGATTCGCCACAAGATTCCTCGCAAGCCTCACCGCAAGCCTCCTCTCTAGGACACTTTAAAGACCACTACCGCCTTCTGGAGATGTTGGCCTCCGGTAAGTTTGGCAAAACTTACGTAGCGGAAGACCTGACCGCCCGCCCCAAAAGCCTCTGGGTCATTAAGCACTTTATCCCCCAACCCGACGCTGACCGAGACCTACAAACCACTCGACGCCTGTTTAAGGGAGAAGCCAGCGTTCTGGAAAAGCTCAAGACCTTAGAATGCATACCTAAACTGCTGAGCTATTTCGAAGATGAGCAGGAAATTTGGTTCATCCGGGAGTACATCGTGGGGCATCCGTTGGATAAGGAGATCGTAGAAGGACGTCCCCTCTCAGAACTTCAGATCATTGAGCTGTTGACCGGAATTTTACGGGGCTTAGACGCCATTCATCAGTTTCAGATTATCCATCGCGATATCAAGCCTTCCAACATTATCCGCCGCAAAAAAGATAGCCACCTCATTTTGATTGATTTTGGTGCCGCTAAAGAATGGAATCCTGAGGAAGACTCTAAGCCCATGATGACCGTTGCGGTCGGCACTGCCAGCTACACATCCTACGAGCAAATGATGGGTCAGCCCGTCCCCAGCAGCGATATTTACTCAGCAGGTGTCATTGCGATTCAGGCGATTACAGGGCTTGCCCCAAGCCGTCTGCCGCTGTCAATAACTGGAGAATACAGTTGGCGAGACTACGCAAAGGTTAGCCCAAAGCTTGCCGGAATTTTAGAGAAAATGACGCGCACCACGATCAATCGTCGCTATCAAACTGCTGCCGCTGTCTTGGCTGATTTAGAAGGTCTTTAAAGGAGGATTTACGCAGTTCATTACAACTTGAATTCGACAAAAAACACTCACCCTTCATCCTCCCATTCTCCTTCTCCTTAGGGAGAAGAGAGGCAATTAAAAATCAAGCTTCTTAAGCCCCTCGCCTTTGGGAGAGGGGTTTGGGGTGAGGGGCTTCAAGTGCATCATCAAACTCACGTCAGTAAAGAAAAGTCATCCATGACAATGTTGCCAATACACAGGCTCTAGTCAGAGCTGCCTATCGGCATCTTCTCAATCGTTCTCAGCCTTTGGACGATCATTTGGACGGTAAATTTGGATGATAAATTTGGATGATAAATTTGGACGATAAACCTGAGGCTAAAGAATCTTCGTCTGCTGATTGAGCAACGCGAAAGCCGCTTTTGCTTCTAAGGGTTTGGAGAAGTAGTATCCCTGCCCAATTTGACAGTGATGTTCTTCAAGAAACTGAAGTTGTTCAGGTGTTTCTATCCCCTCAGCCACGATCTCTAAACCTAAATTGAGACCCAAATTGACAATAGTTTTAACAATTTCGCTATTTTCTGGGTTGTTGCCCAACGGTGAAATGAATGAGCGATCAATTTTTAGGGTGTGAATTGGAAAGCGGTGCAGATAGCTGAGGGAAGAGTAGCCTGTCCCAAAATCATCTAGGGCGACCTGGATGTGGCGTGCAACTAACTGGTTCAAGATTTCGGTTGCAACCTTCGTCTTTTCAATCAGAACGCTTTCTGTTAGCTCAATCCTTAATTGGCGAGGGTCAAGATTCACCTCACTCAAAATTTGATCAATCTGGGACATCAAATTAGATTGTAAAAACTGCTGTCCTGAAAAATTGACGCTCATGAACAAGGGGTGGTGACCGGGCAGGCAAGCCTGCCACTTGCTCAGCTGCTGGCATGCTTCTCGCAATACCCATAGGTCAATGGGAATAATTAAGCCAGTGTCTTCTGCAATAGAAATGAAGTCGTTGGGAGGGATTAACCCACGTTCAGGATGCTGCCAGCGCACCAGTGCCTCAAAACCCAAAATCTGCTTAGAATTAAGGCTTGTCATCGGCTGATAGTGAAGCGTCAGTTCTTGATGCTCAATTGCATGGCGGAGTTCGTGTTCGAGCTGAAGCTGGCGCATCACCTGCAAGTGCATGGAGGTATCAAATACCTCGTAGGAACCACGCTGCTTACTTTTAGCGCGATACATTGCTGTATCGGCATCTCGTAAAAGCTGGGCTGGATGAGTGTAGTGGGCTGCACTAAACACAATACCAATGCTGGCTCCTACGGTCACTTCATGGCTATCTAAAGCCATAGGTTTTTTGAGCGTTTCATGGATGCGATGTACAACTTCGATCGCATCGCTCAAGTCCTGAATGCCTTCAATCAAGACCACAAATTCATCTCCCCCCAAACGGGCCAGGGAGTCTCCGGCTCTAAGTACCGCACTCAATCGCTGTGCCACCATTTGCAGCATTTGATCGCCAGCAATATGTCCAAGGCTGTCGTTTATAACTTTGAACCGATCAAGATCTAAAAAGAGAACGGCAAATTTATTTGGCGCTTGAGCAGAGGAAGGATGAGCATCTCGCTGGAAGCGCTTCAAGACATGGTGCAGACGGTCTAAAATTAATGTTCGGTTGGGAAGGTTTGTCAGCGCATCATGCAGGGCATCATGGCGGAGTTTACCTTCCATTTTTTTACGTTCGGCTATCTCTATTTGGGCATTTTGATAGAGTTTTGCCTGATGGATCGCGATCGCACACTGATTGGCGATCTCCCTTACTAAGGCCAACTCATGCTCTGACCATTCTCGCGGCTGGTCGCAGATGTGCAGATTAATCGCTCCAAGGTACGTTTGCTGATAGTAAAGCGGCGTAAGCAAAAGAGAGTGAAGAGAGTAAACAGCCGCCGCTTCCTGAATCTCCGAGGGCAAGCTTGAATCAATCGTGTTGAGCGCGACTTGCTTGGCCTGGGCCAAAACATCCTTAAAGTGGTTCAACCATGGGCAGTGTTGATCGAGAAGACTAGATTTGTCAGGCGTAAGGCTGCTCACAAAAGTGATGCAAAGCTGATCATTAGAATTGGGCTGAAAAATGAGGCAGCGACTGAGCTGAAGCGCAGTGTGAAGCTCATCTGCCATCCTTTGCAGAATATCTTCTAAAACCAGTGTTTCGCGCATAGATTGACCAATGCGATTAATGATGGTTTCCCGCCATGCCTGCTGCTGGATTTGTGCGATCGCGGCTTTTTGTTGATGGCGCAGCTCCAACTCATCTAAAGCGCGCTGTAAAACCATCGGCAGACGAAAGAGCCGATCTTTCAAAACATAGTCGGTCATCCCCGCCTTAATAAATTCGACGGCAGATTCTTCGCCTAGGCTCCCCGTAATTAAAACAAAGGGAATCTCTTTTCCTGAACGCTCTAGAACCTTAAACGCCTCTGAGCCGTTAAAGTTGGTCAGTCGATAGTCTGATAAAACCACATCATAGACGTGATGATCTAGGCAGTATTCAAAATCAGTCGCCGTTGAAACGCTGTCATAGGTAAACTCGATGTTAGCGCTTTCAAGCGTTAGTAAAATCAGCTCTACATCTTGAGCAACGTCTTCAACAATCAGGAGATGGAGAAGTCGATTCAAGCCTACATTCTTTTTGAGCTTGCTCTCATTCATGCTCTTGACTTGAGAGTCTTGACCCTTTACTTGAGAGTCTGGGTTATTCATATTAGCAGTCTACTCGTTGCGGCAAATCGCATTTTTATAAGCTGCATCTAAGGCTTACCAATCAATTCTAGTGGGGGTCTTGATAGAACAACAATTTAATTAATTACCTCCACTATTCTAACGAAAGTTGCGATAAGAGATCTCTTGCCATTTCATAAAAATTTACAATCAATTCACAACGACATTAAATATTCTCAAAAGCAAAATCATCTCAATGGCGATAAGGGCTAAATCAAGGTCTATTCTGGCCTAAAAAGCTCTAATATGACAATACAATTGAGCTTCGGATACATCTCTCTGTCTTATGTCTTAGTAAGCAGAATTATTTAGCCCTTTTAGCTCAAAATGTGTCAAAAAAGACAAAACCATTGATCATTAAGTTGTAAGTCGCGGAGGCATGTTGATTGAGCAAGCCCTTTTGCAGGCAAATCTCAGAAAAATCACGTTAATCTAGACTTATCATTATTTGTCAAGTCGAATGTACCGATTGAGAATAGTTTCAAGAAAAGAGTTTGAGATTCTTACATATAAGCGACCTTAAATCATCTAAAGATAGTATTAAAAACAAACTTATTAAATATATTTTATTTACAAAATATGCATACAGATGACAATTCAGATAAATTGTGAAGCATTCATCTAGGTCAAGAAACTCCATTGCACGAACTGTAGTACCTAAAACTGTATTTAAAGAGCACCTAAGATTATTATTTTGAAATCTAAGAATCTTGTTTTGGAGCGCGTATCCTCGCCTATCCTAAGTTGATTTTGGGAAGGGTTGAGTCGACTAAAACCAAAAGAAAACTAAAGGGAAAAGGCCTAATCTGATGCTATCTCTACCTTTTGTCAGCGCAGCAGACCTTAGTACAGCGATTATCCAAAATCCTCTCAGGATATCTCCCGATACGACTGTAATAGATGCGATGGCTCTGATGAGCGGAGTCCAATCCGGTGCCTGTCCAGAGGCTGAAGGAGAGTGCGAAGACTCACTTCATGAGGTTCGGTTAAGCTGTGTACTCATCGTAAAGGGCGATCGCTTTCTTGGCCTGTTGACAGAGCGGGATATGCTTCGCCTGAGCGTACAGGTAAAACCCTTTGATAGCCTAACGAAGCTAACGGTAGCGGAGGTGATGCGCGCTCCTGTTCTGACGCTTCGAGAATCTGAGTGCAAGGATGGATTCTCGATTGCAAGCCTACTCCAGCAGCATACCGTTAGTCATGTTCCTATCTTGGACGACCTGAATCGTGTGGTGGGTCTTCTGCTGCCAGAGCGCGTCCAGCAGCATAATGGAACATTTTATGAAGCGTTAGCAGCGGCATGTCCTGTGGGTATTTTCCGGACGGATAGTACGGGCTGCTGTATCTATGTGAATGAGCGCTGGTGTCAGATTGCGGGGCTTCAGGGTGCAGAGGCGATAGGCTTTGGTTGGATTGATGGGCTACATCCTGAAGATCGCGATCTCGTCATTGCAGAGTGGGCCGCGTCCGTAGAAGCCAATCGACCTTTTCAGCTTGAGTATCGGTTTCAAAATGGGGAAGGACAAATCACATGGGTTTACGGTCAAGCCGTTGCAGAGCGGGAATTGACAGGAGAAATTGTGGGCTATGTTGGCACTATTACCGATATTAGCGAACGCCAACAGGCCCAACAAATCCTTGAATTTCAAATTAAATTAGAGCGCCTTGTTGCCAGCATTTCTAGTCGCTTCATTCAACTCACGTCCAAAATCACAACGGATAGCATTAATCAGGCTTTGCGAGAGATTGGCGAAGTTACCCAGGTGGACAGCAGCTACATCTTTCAATTCTGCGAGACTGAACCCCTCCACAGCATGACCCATGAGTGGGTTGCCCCCGGAATTACGTCCAATTTACAAAATTGTCAAAATTTACCGCTCGAAATGTACCCGTGGGCAACCGCTCTGCTGCAGCAGGGTGAGGTTGTATATGTCTCAAATTCTGAAGTGCTACCTCTAGAAGCGGCGATCGATCAGCAGAGCTTTCAGCACTTTGGGATAAAGTCATCCCTCGCTGTTCCCCTTATCGTTGAGCATCAAGTCAAAGGGTTTGTCGCCTTTGTCTCTTTGCAAAAGCCGCGTCTCTGGTCAGAAGATAACATTCGACTGCTCAAAGTTTTTGCAGATATTCTTATGAATACCCTGAAACGGCAGCAGTCGGAAACAGAATTAAAGGCGAGCGAAGAACGATTACGCCTTGCGCTAATGGCCGCTAAGCAAGGGCTTTACGATCTCAACCTCAAAACGGATGAGGCCATTGTAAATACGGAATATGCCGAGATGTTGGGATATGACCCGATTGTCTTTCGAGAAACCAATGCGCAATGGTTAGAGCGGCTGCACCCTGAAGACCAAGCGCATGTTGCTCATATGTATCAATCGTATATTGCGGGCGAGATTCCAGACTACCAGGTGGAGTTTCGGCAGCGGACAGCAAGTGGTGATTGGAAGTGGATTTTATCAATTGGAAAAATTGTGAGCTGGGATGAGGAGGGTCAGCCGTTGCGCATGTTAGGGACCCATACTGACATCAGCGATCGCAAGCAAGCTGAACTCAGCCTAAAAGAAGCCAATCAGCAAATTACTGCCATCTGGGAGAGTATGACGGATGCCTATCTCACCCTAGATCGTGAATGGCGATTCATTTATGCCAATCCAGCAGCAACCCAAATTATTTCCTCGCTCACGAACCTAGAGCCTGAAGCCTTTCTGGGTAAAAACCATTGGGATATTTTCCCTTTCTTAGTGGGGAAAGACCTTGAACAAGAATATCGACGCGCAATGAACGAACAGGTTGCGGCTCATCTTGAATTATTGTATGAACCGACCGGAAATTGGTTTGAAATTCATGCTTATCCCTCAGCCCTGGGTTTGGGGCTTTACTTTAGAGATATAAGCGATCGCAAGCAGGCCGAAGCCGAACACTTACGCTCAGTAAGCATCCAAGGCGAACTTAAGCTGCTGGAGAAAATTCTTGAAATTGTTTTGGCAGGGTATTGGGACTGGGATATTCCAACCAACCAAGAATACTTAAGCCCCGGCTTCAAACTGATGTTTGGCTATCAGGATGAGGAGTTGCCCAACCAACCTGAAAGCTGGCAAAATCTTATTTTTGCAGAGGATTTACCTGGCGTACTGAACTGCTTTGAGCGCCATGTCCAAAGCCATGGAGAAATCCCTTATGAAACTGAAGTGCGGTTTCGCCACAAAGACGGCTCGACGGTTTGGGTCATTTGCTCTGGGCAGGTCATAGAGTGGGACTCAGCGGGAAATCCCATCCGCATGATTGGCTGCCATATCGACATTACCGCTCGCAAATTAGCTGAGGCAGACCTGATCAAAAATCGGGACTTGCGAGAAGCTATTTTTAATGAATTAGCAGATGCGCTGTTTTTGGTTGATATAGAAACGCTACTGATTTTAGATTGCAATCAACGGGCAGTAGAACTATTTGGCGCAGCAGATCGAGCTGAATTGATTGGCATTGAAGGACATATCCTTCAGCGACATCAATTTTCTGATGAGGTGTTGGCTGATATTGCCCATCAAGTTCAAGTACAGGGCTTTTGGAGCCAAGAACTTGAGTATGTGAACCGGCAAGGCAATTTTTTCTGGGGCAATATTGCTGCCAAGCCCATTGTGGTCGCTGGAAACACGATGAACTTAGTCAGAGTAAGCGATATTAGCGATCGAAAACAAGCCGAGGAATCGCTGCAAAACCTTTCAGATCGGCTCACGCTGGCAGTAAAGTCTGGTGCGATCGGGATCTGGGACTGGAATGTTATTGAGGACATTCTCACCTGGGATGATCGGATGTATGAGCTCTACGATACCACCCCTGACGAGTTCGCCAGTGTCTATGATGCTTGGGCAAGCAGGGTACATCCAGAAGATCGTCCCCATGCCGAAAGCGCCATTCACCAGGCTCTAGCAGGCGAGAAAGACTACGATCTTGAATTTCGGGTGGTGCATTCTGATGGCACAATCCATTTCATCAAAGCTTTTGCATTGGTAAAGCGCAATGAGCAGGGTGAATTTTGCCACATGATTGGAATTAACTTCGAGATTACTGATCAAAAAAAGGCAGAGATGATCCTTCAGCAAACTGCTGTACAGCTTGCCGCTACCAACCGTGAGCTAGAGTCCTTCTCCTACTCTGTTTCCCATGATTTGCGCGCTCCATTACGTCACATGAGCGGCTTTGTGAGTGCGTTAAGGCAGCATCTTACAAACCATCTAGCTCTTGAAGATCCAAAGGTGACGCACTACTTAGACGTGGTTGAAAATAGCAGTGCCAAGATGGCACAGCTCATTGATGGCTTACTTTCTCTGTCTCGCACTGGTCGTCGCCCTATGACTTGGCATCCCGTCCCCATTCAAGAGTTAGTAGAGACAGCAATTGCACTGAACCAAACTGAGGGTGCCGACCATCGTCCATCTATTGAGTTTGTCATTGGCGAACTGCCAACGCTAGTGGGCGATACGACACTGCTCCAGCAAGTGTTTCAGAACCTCATAGACAACGCCATCAAGTTTTGCCGCAATGCCGCTGCTCCTCGTGTTGAAATTGGCAGTGAACCAGATGGCACTGTCTGGGTCAAAGATAACGGAGCGGGCTTCCAGATGGAATATGCGGATAAATTGTTCAGTGCGTTCCAACGTCTGCATACTCAGGCTGAATTTGAAGGAACCGGAATTGGTTTAGCCATTGTGCAGCGGATTGTGCAGCGACATGGTGGAACGGTCTGGGCTGAAGGCACGCCAGGGAAAGGTGCCATCTTCTACCTGAGACTCGGAAGCCAAAACTCTAGCCTATATTAAAGTCGTGAATCGGCAAGCTACTGTCAATCTGCTACTCGCAGAAGTATCGCTATGTGTCAATCGGTTGCTGATTCAACAACATCCAATAAAAGCCAACTTTTCGGCATACTTCAACAAATTGCTGGAAGTCCAAAGGCTTGACGATGTAGCTATTGACCCCCAATGCATAGCAAGCTTGCAAATCTTGGTTTTCTGCAGAAGATGTCATTACGACGACAACTAAGTTTTTGGTTCGAGGATGACTGCGAATCGCCTCTAGCACCTGAATTCCGTTAACCTTGGGCAATTTTAGATCCAGCAATATCATCCGAGGCAATGGTTGAGTGGAGGGTTCGCCCTCACAACCCATTAGATACTGAATCGCTTCTTCTCCGTCGTGAGCAATATGGATATCGTTGACAAAGTTATAGTTTTCTAGCGCTAGCTGAATCAGCTCCACATCGTTAGGATCATCCTCAACCAGTAATATGCCTGTAGATTCCACCTTTTTTATTTGAGTCATATTTTGCTTTGTGCCGTAAGGGTCTAAGCATAACCTTTCAACGACTTATTGAGAAATTATAGTTTCGAATTTGGAATTGCTGTTAGTCATCTGCACCTGGTTGACTGACAAAAGATGAATCTAAAAGCCTAAAACCCCTTTCAGGATAG
>JAKRSB010000100.1 GCA_022402525.1 Thermosynechococcaceae cyanobacterium MS004 | reverse complement strand
CCTCGGTTTCGTTGATCTGCTGCTGTACTTGTTTGAGCGATCGCAGGATGTCGTCAAGAAAGGTTTTGAGGTGGTCGTCTATGTCTGGATCTTGAAGTTTTAGTAGGGTTTTAGGCATTTTGATAGAGCTGAAATGGGTTGAATTTAGATTGCTAACCGTGTTTGCTGGCTTCGCTGGAGGCAAACCAAAGACGAATAAACAGCACAACTGCGAGAATCCCCCAGAAAATGTAGTTTTCGCCGCCTTGGTATGCAGGAACGCCCCTGACAGCGATTACAAAAGCAATAGCTCTTGCTAATAAGGGAGTCGTGGGAAGGCTCAGAAGCACAAGACAAACAAAGAAGCCAAGGATTTGGTTAAGGCGCTGATCCGGAATGATCGGTGATGAGTGCTGAGTGTGCTGAGTCAATGCGGGTGAATGTTGGGGTTGTAGAGCCGGAGATATCCAGAATGCGTAAAAGAGGAAAAGCGCAAAAACAGCCAATCCAAACACCCAGCGAATGATTGGATAACGATAGAGAAAAATCTCAAGAGAATCCAAAAGATCCAAGGTAAATTCATTTACCGCCCTTATTAGCCGTTTCAAGCGTCTGAGCATCGATTTGTCCTCAGCGAATTTTTTTATAAATCTGGAATAATTGCCCCTCGTTTTGGGCATTCAGAGGTGCTGGGAAGAAGTAGCTCCCAGCGACACATAGGCCAGCAATGAAGAGACTTAAGGCGATCGCAGCCCCGACCCCATAGGGTAGGTAAGCTTTTGGATTGACGCTAGAGAAAAGGGTTGCAGAAAAAGAGCGCTCTAGGGCGGGCGGCAGCGCTCTGAGGTCTTTTTCAATGATGGTTAAGCGCTTAGCGAGAAGCTGTAGGTCGATTGTCTCGTCCGATTCCTCTTGCTCCTTCCCTTGGCCTTGATTTGTCGTCTGCGGCTTACCCTGAGTGGTTTGATTAGGCTGAGGGGTTTGGTTGGCCTGGGCGTTCGGTTCGCGGGTAGCGGGTGGATGCTCATCGAGTACGTTCTCCTCAAGAATAGGGGCTGGGTCTGGAAGTGCTTGCTGAAGGGAAGCGATCGCTAGGTTTTGCTGCCCAATGATGTTGCTTAAGTTGTGGATCTGAGTTTCAAAGTTTGCGCTGAGTCGCTCAACCTCATCAGAAAGTGTCGCTATTTGCGCCACAACTGCTTGAAACTGCTCCAGATCATCGTCCGTCTCCGTTTCCTTTGTGGGTGTGGTCGTCGCCATGTTTTCAATCTCCCATTTCCATCTCAGGCTTCTTTGAGGACTTCGGCTTGAGAGTATTAGGTGCAGGAGTTGCCACGGCAGCTACAGGGGATTGCTGCTGTCCGACAGGAACCAGTTCAGCCGTCCGAGAAGCCAGCCCTCTGAAGTGGGCAATGTCACGGTCTGAGAGATTGCCCTGTACCTCGCCATTGGTGCGCGAGAGAATCACCCCCCGCTCCTGGTGCCTGACCTCAAAGTTGTCGCCCTTGCGTTCAATCGAGTAATCCCCAAGCTCATGTGTCTCAGAGTTTCTAGCCACTGCTGTCGGCTTGAGGGTCTGGGCAATTTTCTCAACACGAGAAATCGTGTTGTCATTGTGAATCTTTTGCACCTGGGCGCGATCGCCCTGTGGGGCAAAGCCCTGTAGGTACTGCATCCTAGCGGTCGGTTGGGTGCCGAGCAGGTTTTCGGTGCCGTGCTTCTGGAGCTGGCCTCTGACCTGGGCAAACTCCTTGAGCTGCTTTGGTGTCAGTTCAGACTTGAGGATTTTGGGGCCGAGTGGTGTTTCCTCAAAGCGCAAAATCTCTTTCTGTTCGGCATCAGTGACAGAGATGGTGTGCCGATTAACAGCGGTGATATTGTAGTCCTCGCCTTTGAAAGAGCGGCCTGTCGGGTCAGAATTGAGCAGTTGTACGGCAGTGTTTGCAGCCTGACGGCTGTAGAGTTGAGTCTTGGCCTGATTGACTCCGGCGATCGCCGTCTCTTTTGCCTTAACCTTCAACTTAGCCCAAGCTGCTTTTGCGCTTTCCTTAATTGCTGCCCCAGTTTCCCTAAAGTATTCCTTCGTCTCAGGGGGTAGGTCGAAGCTTTTTGCTAGGTCTTTGGAGAGGGTTTCGCCAAAGGAGCGCTTTTGTGTTGGATCGGCTTGAGCTTTTTCAGCCTGAGCATTTTCAGGCTCAATTTGCCGTCCTTGCTTTTCTAGCGCAGACTGTAGCTCCTTAGAGAAGTCTTGCTTAAGAGCGTCGTAGCGTTCCATGAGCTTTGAATCGTAATAAGACTGCACATGGTGGGTTTGGTACTCGCTAGGCGATTGTTCAGGGTCATTTAACCTTGCAACGTGGAGGATGCGAACTTCGTGAACGTTGTTCCTTTGTTCATTCAGCGCCTCAAAAGCAGTCCTCAGTCTCTCCCCTCCTAGTTTTTCAGCACTTTCACCAGTCATGCCTTGAGCGTCGGGCAGACCAAAATCTTCAGGAATCTCAGGTAAAGAGGTGATGTATTTTTGGGGCTGCGCTTCAGATTGGATTACTTCTGGCTCAAGTTTTGCTTCAGCTTGGGTTTCAACTTGGGTTTCAACTTGGGTTTGAGCTTGGATTTGAGCTTGGATTTCAGCGACTTTTTCTTGAGAAATTGGTTGTGGTGCCGTCTGTTGCGGTGTCGCCTGTTTTGGTGCCGTCTGTGCGGTTACTTGAGCCTCAGAAGTTTTGTATTTACCCTGCTCGATGGCGGTATTGAGGCGAGATTCAAAATTGATCTTCTCAGCCTCAAAGCGTTCCCGTAATGGGGCAACATGGGGAGCTTTTGCAATAAATTCAAAACCTGGCTCGCTTCCCCGTCTGTAGGAATCATTCAGGTCTTGCCGTATGGCCTCAAGACTCAGGTAGCTCCTAGAGAGGAGATTGTCGCCTGTCGCAAGGACTTTTTCAGAGTTGATGCCCTTAGCAGCCTGAATCCCAAAGTCATCGGGAATTTGAGGAAATCGAGCGCTGCTTTGGTCAGCAGTGATCTGGCTAGGCTGAGGGGTTTGGCTAGGCTGGGAAACAGGTTGAGGGATGCTGGGTTCAGGGGTGCGCTCTTGTTGTGGTTCAGGAGCGAGTTTGTTTTCGAGCTGCCCGTTAGCGACTCGTAGAACAGGCTCGTTATCCACCCGTACCGTGACGACTCTGCCAAGGCTTTGTACAGAAGAATCAAGTTCCTGCCCCGCTTCAGTTGAGGGCGTATTGACCAGCTTCTCTAGAGCGGTGACTTGTGCAGGAGTGAGAGTATTTTTCTTTGGCTCCTGTCCTTCAGTGCCCTTGAAAACCTTGTTCTTCCCGACTTGAATTTCAATGGAGCGGGGCTTTTCTTTGGCCTTTGGCTTTTCTTGGCCTTCAGCCTCTGGGTCTTGGCCTTCTGTATCTTGGCCTTGCTCTTGACCTTCATCCTTTGGAGTGCGTTGGAGAATTGAGGCTAAGAGAGCAGAAACCTGAGCGTTAACGTTCTTCCATTCGTGCGAAGCGGTAGACGCTTCCTGCACGACAGTTGGATTATCGACTGCCATAGGAGTTCTCCTTGAATCTTCAGTTTTTAAAATCTCGTTGGAATGAGAGTGAGACTATTCGGTACTTGGACTGTCGGAAATTGTTGACTAGGAAAGGTTTTGAAGCTTGTTACGAAAATCTTGGGAATGCTTAGCAATCAGGTCAATGCGGTTCAGGACAACCCTATTGCCCACCTTCACGAGTGCTAGTTGCCCATTGATAGCGAGTTCAATGATTTCGTAGCTGACATTATCGGGAGCCTCGACAACGAGGGTTGCAATGCCGTCCACTTCAGCATGAACCGGAATCTCGTCCGCGAAGTATTCAAAGGTGTTGATGAGTGTGTCCCCTGGAATGGGTGGCAAGTTGATAGACTCAGCCAGCTTCTCTGCTGCATTAGGGTAGCGGCTCAGGATTTCTTGAGTGTTCGCGTCAAGGTGAGCAAGAGCAGCAGGAAAGTCGTAGGTCATGATTATGGCAGTCATGGGGTTCTCCAAATATAAATTGAGCAAAGTTGATCTGTATGAAATTAAGCCGTCATCGGTAGCGGTATCAGGTCTTCCAGTGCAGCTCGGCGCATAGCGAGGTCTTTTTCACCTGGGACAACTTGGGTACTGCGCCGAATGCAGTCGTCGCGTACAGCGTCCCATCCGGCCTCCATTTCCTCGACCAGCCTGATTTCAGGCTTAGTAATTTTGATTTCTTTGTTGATAGGAATATTGGCCTCCTTCTTGCTTTTACTAGCAAAGCCAGGACTGATCAGGATGGCACGGCCTTGGGGCAGTTTTAGGAACTGAGACGGCTCAAATAATTTTCGGGTACGGTCTTGTTCCGAGATGGAGGTAGACCCTCCTCCCTTCCCCTGAGAGCGTGATTTTTGTTTGTAGCGAATTTCCTCTTCGCCTAAAATCTCCGAAAAGATTTTTGCCGAATCAGGTTCGCCAGGATTGAATATTGCTTTTGTAGAACAGCCAGTGATGATCGCTCGTGCGACTTCCTTACCGTAAGCCTTTTCGAGCTGAGTCATATTTTGGAAACCGAGAATACCACAGAAGCCGTCTTCTCGGTTCTCGTTGAGCCAGTTTACCAGACTCGGCAGGTAAAGGGTAGGTAGCTCGTCTAAACATACAACTAAGGGGTCTTTTCTTTTCTGTACAACATTGCGAGTCACAATCATGTGCAGAATCGTTGCTGCCAATGGCCCAACTACATCACGCCGCTCACGGTCTAGGCCAACAATGAGCATCTGGCGACCGGAGAGGTCTAGGGGTAAGCTCGTTGGCCCTGCGAAGGCACCGACAAGACCAGGCTTAGTGAACCGGTTAAAGTTGTTGTTAGCCGTCCCCTGAATGGAAGCGGCGGTCTTTTCTGAACCCTTGACAGAGAGGAACTGTCCAAAAGACTTTTTAACCCAGAGATTAAGGTCAGCTTCCTCAATGCGATTACCAAGCTGATCTAGGTCAAGAATGGTCTGGCAGGTGATGAGGTCAGGATACTTTGTAGCCTTAGCCAGTACAAAAACCCCTTCCGTGAGCTGATCCCCTGCTGGCCCAAAGAACGGGTCTTCTGGCCCAGCATTGGCAAGCTTAAAGTTTTTGTTGAGGACTGAGGCAATCTGCCTTGCAGTCTCCGCGTCGGTATCGTCCCGTAAGAAGTCGAGGGGGTTGCAGACCTGGGATTCAGGGAAGCCAGGGGCAAAGATATCAATGCGGTAGCCCAAGGACTTTGCATAGGCAGCGATGCGGCTGCACTGGGTCGGGTACTTGAAGTCGTAGAGGATGATGGGGTAGCCCAGCTCCACCGCAGAGCGGAGCATAGGGTCAATGACAGAGAAAGTCTTACCGGAGCCAGGGGCACCCGCAACAGCCGTACCGCGCTGCATATCGGGGAGAAAAAGTCGCTTACTATCAGGCACCCTGTACTTAGGATTTTTGACCCCGATATAGAGTGCGACCGAATTGCGCTTACGTCCTGCGATTTGCTTTTGCGCTTTGCGACGGGCGATCCCAATCTCCTTGCGTCCCCCCCAGTAGCCAGAGGCCAGTCGTGGCTTTTTTGATAAATTGCCGAGCTGGGCAAAGATGACGAGGGTTGCGATACAGGCCAACAGCATAAGGCCAGAACCATTGCTGACACTGCTCCAAAGGGATTGGCCGATATTTGAGTCTCCAGATGGCTGAGTCGTTGGCTGAGTCGTTGGCTGAGTCGTCAATTCTGTGGATTCAGTCATTTTGGGACTCCTAAAATTTGAGCGGAACGGGGCTACCAGGGCCACCGATGAACACAACAGACTTTTCTGGATAGAGCCAGATACCAGGGAATTGGAAGATGTAAGGGGTGCAGTCAGGATTAGGCAGGGGGTCAGGCCAGGTGTGATGGATGCACCAGTGCATTGCGAGGCCGAATAAGGCTGTCCCTGTGGTGTCATCTGCCCAGTTAAGGATGAGCTTGAATGGCTCCTTCTCTGGGTTTGGATTACCGACGAGAGGGCGACCCGTTGGCTCTACGTTGCCGAATAAGCTGCCAAGCAGACCGTGCCCACCGAGTACCCATTGCTGGGTGCCGGAGATAAACCGAGCGCCCTGGAAAGGAAGCCCAAGTTCAACATGGCCACAAAGGGGTTGAGCACATGGGAAGTTAAAGCCCACGCGGTCGGAGCCTGTGATGACATTGGTGAGAACAAATCCTTCATAGTTCAGGGGCAGGTCTAAAATAGCCGCCCCCGCAGCGGCCTGAAATGGCCCGATGTTGGCCTGAGCGATCAGGTTGCGAAAGGGATTGAGAGCGGCCACCAGCAGCCCGTTATTGAGCAGTCCTTTACCTAGCAGCCCAGAGCTGGATAGCGGTTTATCTACCTTGGGTTGTGGTGGGAGGCTTGTGTAGCCCGTAAAGGTAGACTGTGGCTGAATTGGGAATCGAGCAAAAACTAAGAGCGGTAAGCCTGGAATATCGGCAATAAATGCGGCCTTCCAATGCCGAAACCCTTCAATTTTGGCCGCCGAAAGCCCTGGAATACTGGCGATGTTGTACTGGGTGAGGATGGGAGTCAGAGGTAGACCAGCAAGCATGGGCCGACTCATGAGGAGCTGGCCAATGGTCATGTTGTAGGTAGTGCCAAAGCCGAAACCCCAACCCCCATAGCCCCGCACAAGAGCGGCGATAGGTGGAACCTGACTGACCGGAAGATTTTTGAGGCTAGGAACAGCCTGGACAAGAGTGCCAAGCGATTGCCACTTGAGTAGCCCGTAGGCATTGAGAGGTAAAGCTTTGACATTGACCCCTGTGTAGGCACCAATCTGATCCAGCGAAAGCATCTGTAGCCCGAACGCCTGGTCTACAAAGCCTAGCCGGATGACGCTGGAAACAGGGGTTCCGACCGACCAAGTAACTGAGGGGTCAAACCCTAGTCCATTCACGAGCTGAGGGGGAGCTTTGAAAGACCCAGCCTCATGCATTCCGCCAAAGTATTGAAAATTGATCTTTGTCCAGTCGAGGATCTGTGTGCCGCCGCTATTCACCAGAGGGAGTGGTGTACGGGTAGTGGGCGGTAACTGGGGCGGAGTCTGCTGAGCATGAAGGGGGTGAGCCGCGATACTGAGTCCTATCGAAGCGACGACAGCGAGGCACATCAGGGTGAATTTATGTCTTGTGAGCTTCATAAAGATCTCCCCGATGCTGGCAGGATGCTGAGTGGTGTGTGCTGGATAAGTGGCTTCTGGGTGAGCGTTTTCTGGGGTGCTGGAGAGCAGATCCAGAAATCAATAAAAAGCAGCAGAGCGATTTGTAAGATGGCGGTTACAGCAGGGTTATAGGAGGTGTAAGGGCAATAGTCCTTACTGAAGATGCTGAACATAAGGCACCTCAGAGGATGAGAAGAATAAAAATGTAGAGCAAGAGCTTTACCCAGAGCGGCATTGGTATTGGCATCTTTGGATTCACCAAAAAACCGAGCGAGAGGTAAACAAACCCTTGCCAAGCTCCAGTCAGGAGGATCAAGACCCCCAGCCCCATGACGTAGACCGAAGTAATCCAATTAAGGGTGATCAGCCAGAAGTCGAAAGATTTTAGCTTTTGCCGAAATGTAGTTTTTCTCTGGGAGAGCATGGTTTTCACCGTTCCGAAATTGGCGTAGTTTTAGCTCGATTTGCCGGACGCAAGGCATCGGGATTAGTCGGGGCAGGAAGGCTTGGCGAGGGTGCAGAGACACCAGGGGTTGTCTGTGTAGATCGGCCTTCTGTGGAGCGGCTTTGCCCCATGTCGGCCAGCTTAGTGATGAGCGCCATAGAAACCCCTGCCTTAGATGCAGCCGTAGATAGGGACTCGCCATTGCGAACCATCGCGGTAAAGTTCTGGACTCTGGCGATTAGCGTGGTGCGCGTATCAAGTAGCTTTTTCCGTTGAGCAACCTGTAGCCCTTGCTCCACATCCTCAAGAGAGCCACGGCGATAGGCATTAATCTCAATCATTGGGGTGCCGCGCTGGTCAGACTTGATAGCAAGGGTTGTGTACTTGGGCAATCCCTCAGATGCCT
>JAKRSB010000011.1 GCA_022402525.1 Thermosynechococcaceae cyanobacterium MS004 | reverse complement strand
TCACGAACAGCCTTAACCTGATAGCGCTTCAACTCCTTTTGAGGATGAGGGGAATGAATGTTGAGCGAAACATCATTAAGGTCAAAGCGCACCCTAGAGCCATCGCCTTGAAGTACCTGCCCACCGAGGGCGAGAACCAGAGACACGACATCATTCCAGAGAATATTGCGGCGAATGGGTTCAGCAAAGAGAGCGCTGTAGGTGTTTCGCTGCTTTTTGTTCATGCTCTAATAGTACCGCTTTATGGTACTGAATTATCTTGAGGAGCCAGATAAAACAATAAATTTATAGGTTGGGGTTAAAATCGCTGACTTTCCGAACACTACTAAGTAGCAGTTCTGGAACAGCGCGATGGATCGGGAACGAGTCAAAGAAGTTTATAAAGTCGATGATTTTCAGTATGAGCGAACTTGCGCGGTCATTGGACTATGGAATCCTAGTGGACTAACTGGAGAGAAGCTTGATCAGTTTGAAAGAGTCCGGTTGTGGTTCGATACCAGACAGGTACATACCTTCGAGGAAGCAAGCGATCGCTTTGAGGCAGAAGCTGAGCTAAAGCCTAAAGCCGTATCAGACGAACTGCTAGAGACCTTTGAGGAGTCGGCTGAATTTAAGGCTGATAGTGCAATGGTTCAGGTTCTGAGTGTGCTGAAGGACGCTGAATCGAAGGTGCAGGAAAAAGCGCTAAATGCCTTTTATGCTCGTGCGGCTCAGATTGCTCAGTCACCTGAGTACCAAGAAAAGCTTAGAAAAGCTTGCGAGGGGGAAGAGATTGAAGACGACTTTTCCTCAGATGATGGCGGTGCTTCCGGTCTTGCCAGCATTGCCGCCACCATCCTCCACCAGCAGCTCATGATTTTTTGCCATAAACACCGCGCCATTCTGCAATGTCGGGCGGATGCGCTAAAAATCCGCGAACGCCAGCTCAAGCAGCAGTTGCACTACAAAGAGCAAACGTTGAAGGCAATTCAGCAGCTATCCAAAAACATCCTTGGAGTGGTGGGCGCTCTGAGCTTAGTTGCTGTTCTGGGTGTTGTAGTCGGCGTCAACTACCCAGCGGCGATCGCTTGTGCCAAGGGGGACACAGTTTGTTCGCTGAGGTTTCGGGGTGGCGTAGTGGAAATGCCGTAGCCTCGGAAGCTCCTTTCGCTGTAGGGGCTTTCTGAGGCATGGCTCTAGCTGTAGAAATAACTCAATTGGGTGAAAAAGTGAACGTCCTATTACAGTCTCAATCTAATGCTGTTCCTGTCAGCCTCAGCCTCTCTAGTTTCCAAGCTGGGGCGAGGCATGGACTTGTTCTTGGGCATGGCATGAACGATGCAGTAAACCAGATTATCAATGGCGCTGGGATCGATAGGGTTCCAGTCATCGCGTTAGTTTCTGGCGAGATGCCCTGGCTTTGTGGCGAAGATTTAACCCACTTCCTAAAACTTTGTGATAGTCCGTCAATTTCTGATGTCGAAGCGCTAGTGCAAGAGCTGGGCAGAACTGTGCAGGAAGTCAGCCATCGATCCGAGCGAACGTTGCTCTACTGTGAAGACCTCCCAAGATTATTGCGCCATGAACGCCTAGCGAATTTGATTGGGCGCTGCTTGGCAACCGGTCGGAAAACAGGCTTATCGGTGCTACTGCACTCAGATGACGCGCAAGTATTCCAAAGCTGCCCTCGTGAAATTGCCGCCCAGATTCTGCCAAACCTCAGTGTTCTCTTGTTGAGAGAAGCAGGGGAGATTCTTTTGGACGATGTGGAAGATGCCAGCACATCAAATGCGTCATTGTTTGCAGCTATGCCGTCATTCGAGTTTTTGTGCGAATTTATTGTTCAGTTTGACTCGGCTGAAGCTGCTGAAGGAGCGGCCTGGATACTGCGAGGGAGATGCACAAATAAAACGCAGGTTGTTGTTCCCCCACATAATTCCAACTCCTATGCGCTGGATACAGTCTCAGCTCTCGTAGGCTCTCGATGGTCTTTGGTTAAAGCTGGCGTTTCGACTAACTCAATCTGATACTGACGAGGTTTTCCGATGATTACAACGGTCGCTTGTCCACACTGCAAAGCTGATATTTTGATTCCAGCCAAAGCGCATCAAAGCGATCTGCTTTGCCAAGGCTGTAATGCTCGATTTCGGGCAACATCCGCCGTTTTACGTGCGGCTACTGTTCGGCTACAGGAAGCGCGTAGCAATCTTGAAAGCAGCTACTATATCTATGATTTACGGATCGCCGTACAGGGGAGTATTCAACCCCTTGAAGTGAAATGGCCTGCTGGGAAAAAACCGTTGAGCTTCATGCAGGATGATGAGCTACTGCTGCTACATACGGTAAAGGGGCGTAGATTAGCGCTCATTGAAAACCTAACTTGTGGATGGAAAGCTCCTTTCGTTGATAGCCCTTTCGGTCATGCTGCGACATTAGCGCTAATGGTGGTGTTGACTATGGCGCTTGGCTACTCCATTGGTGAGTTGGCATTGCAGAAATTCTTATCAGAAAAGTACGCTTCCTTTGCGGGGATGGGTCTTGCGGCTCCAGTTGCAGCTTTCATGATTAAAAAGCGTCGTCGTCCCTACTTTATTGAGACAGACGAAAGAGAAATTGAGAGACTGGCCAGGGCGCAATCGTTACTCCTTGAGCAAAGGAAAACGCAAGAAAAGTTAGAAATTTTTCAGGAGCAGAAAAGACATAACTCAGGATTGCTTGAACGCTTTACGCAGCTCCAGGAGCAAGTCGTAAGGCTGAATTTAGGCGATCAGCGCCTGGAGATATTAGCTAGGGGCAAAGCCCTGGTGCAAGAGCAAGAGGTGATTTTGCAGAAGCTGATATCAGGGTATGAGCAAAATCAAATTCGCGCTGAGATTGAAACGAGTGCATCTCAATTAACCGAAGCACTGCCGGAGGGTCAGATCTTCGACAATATGGCAGAGCTGGAGCGTCTGGAGCGCAAGCATGGAGAGATTGCCGCTCAAATTGATGCGGTTGCCGTCTGAGCTTTCGCCATGCCACTCGAACGCGATCGCTATCGACCTGACTGGGACGACTTCAGCCACAAGCTCAAGTGTGCAGCTAACTGGACGTGCCAACAGTGCGGTAAAGTTTGCAGGCAAAAGGGGGAAAGCGTCGAAGCCTTTGCAAATCGACGCTTTGAGCCAAAGTCTGCGGCGTGGGTGGACGCGATCGCTCATCCTCAGCGCTACTGCCTGACGGTGGCGCACCTTGACCAGAATCCGGCCAATGATGAGCCGGATAATTTACAGGCACTTTGTGCGCCCTGCCATCTGCGGCATGACCGTCTGCATCTGGCCAGCAATACCTATGCGAAACGAGAGCGGCGCGGCCAGCTTCGGCTAGAGCTGAGGGCTGGAGATGAGGCGATCGCCTAAGTAGAAGACGGCAACTGTCGCAAGAATCGTTATTTGATGTTTTGAATGATTTGAGCGTTGGT
>JAKRSB010000002.1 GCA_022402525.1 Thermosynechococcaceae cyanobacterium MS004 | reverse complement strand
TTGATGGGTTGGGGGTGGCTGAGTACGATGCTGGCGGCAAGGCGGCAAATGAGATCCGGCTCCTCTACCGTTGGATGAATCAATGTGTGAAGGTGTGATTTTATTGTTTAGTGTTTACGTGATGTCACGCTCTCACTTATGCAATATATCACTTTTGGTTTGAGGTTTGACTATTGTGTCTGCACGTTGTCACTTTGGTTCATTGTCACTTATTTACGGCTTCACTTTTTCGCGTTGGTCACTCTGACACTTTTGGTCTGTAGTGTGTCTGTTATTTTGTGCTAATGTGTAGTCACTTATTCACTATCTCACTATGGCTGCAAAAAATAGTCTTGCTGATGGTCTACGCTCTCTTAGCAACAAGCCCTCTCCACAAATAAGCCCTGTGGAGAATGCTGTGACTTTACCGGAAGGGTCGGTCAAGGGTAAACACTACAGACCCAGCAGAGATGGCACTAGGGCGATTACGGCTCATGCTGACCCTGCGGTGTCTAAGCAGATTCGACAGCTTGCCCTCGATGAAGACACATCTGTTCAGGCACTCGTCCATGAGGCGCTGAATTTGTTGTTTGAGAAGTACGGAAAGCCTCAGATTGCGCCAGATCGGTTTAAGGCGTGAAAATAGTTTGATGTGATGGTGTGTTATCACTTTTGCTTACTGTCACGTTTTCGCTCTCTCACTTTTAGGTGATCTGGGCTGCTAGATGGGAATCGTGTGACCTTATGTCCAAGGTGGGGGATGGGGCAAGGACGACAATCTCTCGACGGTTTGGGCGATCGCTCTCCCAAACCTAAGCTAGCGCGTCAGATTGGGAAGCATGATCAGCCACGGGTTGATCATGATGGGTTAGGCCGTGATATTAAAAGCTTTGGCATGGATATCCAAAACGATTTAGTTCTCAATCCTAAACTTCAACACATTCAGTGGCACCTCTATCCGATCCAGGTGATTGATTGCTTCCCTCCCGCTGCTCTAGACACGCATCCAAAACCAGGCTTGGAAACAAGACATAGAGGGGTTCGGATAGCAGTTGAGTTTTTTGATTCGCTCGGCAAATACAGCATCTCTATGGCTGAAGTGACTATTGCGGTCATTCCCAAGATTGACGCGCTTTTGATGATTGAGCAGCTAATTCTTAAAATTGATTCAACTAGCTTCGTTAACCTTCTTTTAGGTAGAGTATCGGGCTATTCAAAAATCTTGGGCTACAAAACCCTGCTAGAAGAGGTTTCTAACGTCTGAATTAAGCTGTGAACGCTTTTAGCTTTATTACAGAACCTAAGACTCTCCTTGGCGATCGCTCTCCACCAAACCTTAGCAACCACTCAGCACGGGTACAGCCACGGCGAACAGGGGCGATCAGCGCGGCGGCAGCTCAGCACGGGCTGCGTGGGGGCGGAAGCGAGGAAGGGCAAGAGCAAAAGCGGGACGATAATTATCGCGGTCAAAGTAGGTCGTGATAGAATAGTATCAATATTGATATCATTTGAATGTGGCAAGTATTCAGAAAATCTTAGCCAGCATGGAGAACAACCCAAAAGGTATTAAGTTCTCCGATTTATGTAAGGTCTGCGAACACTATTTTGGTGAGCCTCGGCAAAGCGGCGGTAGCCATCGCTTCTACCGTACCCCCTGGGAAGGTGAGCCTTACGTCAATATTCAACCCAAAAATGGCATGGGCAAACCCTATCAAGTCAGGCAAGTCTTAGCGGCTATCAAGAAAAAGGAAGATTCATAATGGATGCTAAGTTTTATACCTACCGTGTCTTCTGGTCTGATGAAGATCAAGAGTTTGTCGGTCTTTGTTCCGAATTTCCAGGAATGAGCTGGCTCGATGAAGACCACCAAAAAGCCCTCTCCGGTATCTTGGCTTTAGTCCAAGACTGCATCAATGATTTAGAAGCCAATCATGAACCCGTTCCCATTCCGCTAACTCGAAAAGAATACAGCGGTAAGTTCATGGTTAGAATCCCCCCAGATCAGCACAGACAACTGGCGATCCAGGCTTCTGAACAGGGCGTAAGCCTCAATCGTCTTGTCAGCAGCAAACTCGTTGTAGAAAGCTGACGGCGGTTTCATAACACAAGGGGCGATCGCTCTCCCTAAACCTCAGCACGGGCACGACAGACGCGAACAGGGGAGATCAGCGGGGCGGCAGCTCAGCACGGACTGGGCGGGGGTGGGACTGGATATCTGGATTACATAAAATTACATAAAACCCGACATTCGGCAGGGCTGGGGGCTGGTCTTATGCCAGGGCTTTGGGCGATCGCTCGGATCAGGCTTGGCGCGGGTGGGGCGGCAGTGTAGCTGGAATTAGTGGGACTCTAGCGAAACTCTAGTGAAAATGGATGATGAGGGAGGGGCAAGAGGGCGATCGCCAACTGTAGCCCTGCCTGAACTTGTTCAACTTTTACAGGGGTTGCTGCCAGAGAGACGGCGGCGAAAAATGGCGTGACAAAAAGCGTGATTGCGTTGGTGAGGATTCGGTTCATGGGTTTGTCCTTTTCAGTCTTACAAGATGCTGGGGCTTTAGGAAACAAGTGCCGCTGTGGAGTCTTTAGGCGATCGCAACAACCGCTCAACCTCAGATCTACGCTTGTCCAGCTCGATAATGGATGCTTCAGCCGGAATTCTCATCTGAACTTGCACCTCGGCAGATCCTTGAATTGCTGTGCCTATTAGCCTTCCTTTCATTCCGATGAAGTGGGCAAAGGGAAGCTTTAACGCTTCTTCAAGACTTGCTGCCTCAAGGCGCTCTGCCAAATTTTCAAGCTCCAGAATGACCTTGCAGGTTAATAAATCAGGGTACTTTGAGCTTTTGGCTAGGTTTGCAACCGCTTTAATAAGGCTTGTTGTGACAGGATCAAAAAAAGGATCTTTTCTTTCTTTTTCAAAGAAATCATCCAATCGCTCAAGTGATAAGTCCATACAAAGCTCCTAGTTGTCCGTTCTATCTAATGTTTTTCTCAACTCGCTGAAGAATCTTCAGCACACTGTTTGCATTTCCCGATAAGCTGCTTAGCTGGCTACTGCCACTAACGAGAGCGGCTGAGATTAACCCAATCAGTACAAGAGTGCTGAAGACTGACCAGACCAAGTTACCTCTCCCAGTCCACAGAAGGTCGCGGCGGGTTATGGCTATCCACTGTTTGATCTCGAACGGGTTTAGGTTCTGATTGCTGTTCGGGCTGCTGCTCAACTCGCTGTTCGGGTTGCTCTGATTGCTTGGGTCGCTCTGGTTGTTTTGGCTTAGGCTGGCGTCTAGCTGTTGGGACGGACTGAGGGGTTTGGGGAACTTCTTTGAAGAGGGGTTCTTCTGACTGTTCGAGCCGGACTGGTTCATCTGTGGGATTAGATTCACCAGTATCTCCACCAGCGTCTGTGTCTTCTCTAAGAACGGCTTCCAGCTCAACAAGGTTCCGCTCAATTCTTCCGTTGCTTGCTTGAAACCAGTCGTTTGTTGCTCTAAGGCTTTCAGTCGAGTCTCGAACTTTTTGAGTAAGGCTGTCCCCTTCTCGAACGAGGTCGCGGAACGCTGCTGCTCCTGGGTAGTCCTCTGCATCTCCGACGTATTCGCTAGGATCGCCTCCACTAACCGATGGTTCGATTTCGCGGTTTCCTGCTGCCCCTCCATTAGCGATTGGTTGGTACGAATCCATAGCTCAAGCTTTTCCTCAATCTTGCGAAACTGCTCTTGATTCGAGAGATGATCTGCGCTGAGCTGTTTCGCCAAGTGCCCCACAGCTTCTTGCAGCCCAATCAGCTCATTAGAGTGCTTATCATCGGCACTCTCAGGCT
>JAKRSB010000001.1 GCA_022402525.1 Thermosynechococcaceae cyanobacterium MS004 | reverse complement strand
TTGAGACTACCCTTTCTATAGTTTCGATTCTCGGCCTTTGCGATCTACTGAGTCTACATATCATTCCTAGCAATCACTTCTTAGCTACACAGTGCCTTGGCACACTTACCTGACTATTCGTGGTAAGCGTAGGATGGATAGCCGTGAATTTTAACCAGATTATCTCGTTCAGCAGCCTTAAGATCTTCTTGCATCATCTCAGCAACAAGTTCCTCAAAGGTAACTTTTGGAATCCATCCCAAGTTATTTTTAGCTTTCGTAGGATCTCCGAGTAAGGTTTCAACTTCGGTAGGACGGTAGTATCTAGCATCAACCTCTACAATGCAGTTACCACTCTGATCATAGCCTTTTTCCTCTGAGCCAGTGCCCTTCCAAGTAATTTGAATATCCACAATTGAACATGCGACTTCAACAAATTTACGGACACTTTGTTGCCTGCCTGTTGCAATAACGTAGTCTTGTGCTTGCTCTTGTTGGAGCATGAGCCACTGCATTTCTACATAATCTTTAGCATGACCCCAGTCACGGAGAGAATCCATATTACCTAAGTAAAGCTTTTCTTGAAGGCCGAGCTTAATACGGGCAATTGCACGAGTGATTTTTCTGGTTACGAAGGTTTCGCCCCTCAAAGGTGACTCATGGTTAAACAATATTCCATTGCATGCATAGATCCCATAAGCTTCTCTATAGTTGACTGTGATCCAATATGCATAAAGCTTAGCCACAGCATAAGGAGAACGAGGATAAAAGGGCGTGGTCTCTTTTTGTGGAGTTTCTTGCACCAATCCATAAAGCTCAGAGGTAGAAGCTTGGTAAAAACGGCTCTTCTTTTCTAAGCCTAAAATTCGAATTGCTTCAAGAAATCGGAGTGTTCCAATGCCGTCTGCATTAGCGGTATATTCTGGAGTATCAAACGAGACGGCGACGTGACTTTGAGCAGCTAAGTTATAGACCTCATCAGGCTGAACATGCTGAATAATGCGAATTAAATTTGTAGAATCAGTAAGATCGCCGTAGTGCAGAAAGAAATTTCTATCTTGAGCATGGGGATCCTGATACAAATGATCGATACGATCAGTATTAAACAGAGAGGCTCGACGCTTAATACCATGAACTTCATAGCCCTTACTTAACAAAAGTTCAGCCAAATAAGCGCCATCCTGGCCAGTAATCCCTGAGATTAGTACTACCTTTGTCATTTCTACCGTTCCATATAAATTTGAGAAGATTACTTAAAAATCATAAACTAATCAAGACAGCAATCATATAAGAGAATGATTGCAGAGTAACTTTCTTGATACGATTTAGAAAGTATTTCTGAATTAAGTTGTTACATTTTCGACTTCACGAGAATTTGTTCCTCAAAAGTCTCAACAAGTGAACTCCAGTCTAGCTCTTCTGACCGACGAAAAGCTTCAGCTGAAAGATTTTCCCAGTCACCTAGTGCTGCTAATATAGTCTCAGACAGGGAGATAGCGTTTGGCTTGCTAACTAATCCACATCCATAATAAGAAACAATATCAGCAGTTCCATTCTCAGGATATTCAGCAGTAACTGTTGGCAATCCGCTTGCCATAGCCTCGGCTACAACATTAGGAAAACCTTCTCTCTTACTAGGGATTACTAGTAACTCACATTGACCTAATAGATTCACCTTCTCTTCGTTACTGACTAACCCTAAAAGACTAATGAAGTTACTGTATCGCGAAGAGGATGCCAGCGCAGAGATCTCTTTAAAAGCGGAACCCTCTCCAGCAATAAGGAGATTTCCTTGATAACCATTTTCCCTGAGCAACTCATAAGCTTGAATAAGAAGTGATATATTTTTGTGTTCAGCTATGCGTCCCAAGTATAAAATGGATGAGCGTTGACTGCGAGGAGATTGAACATACAAATCTCTATCGATACCGCTTGGTAGAAAATACACCGATTGACCAGAAACCTTCTCTATATGATCGCGTACAGAGGGACTGACAGCGATATTAAATCTGAAAAAACTTGGCAAGAATCTTTGAAAAAAAAGATAAATCTTACCATTTCGAATTTCACACCAGTCGACTGCACTTTTATGCCGAGATTTTTTAGGAGAAAAGACAACATGTAGCAATGGCCATTGATTATAAATAATGAAATCAAATTTCTCGCTAGATGCGATTCTAGAGACCCAAAAAGAATACAACAATATGGGCAAAATAGAACGCTTCAAAGATTTTATTAAAGGCTCTTTGTAATTATTCGTTATAGGATATCGAAAAACAATAACACCGTTATTTTTTTCATGAGATGGAAGTCTTTTTTCATGTCCGATAGAGTAAACAGAGACTTCATGCCCTCTCTCAATAAAAGCCTTAGATAAAGCTTTATATCTAACTTCCATTCCACCAATACTAGGTGAATATAGCTCGCTAAAAATTGCTATTTTCATAAACTCAAGCTAATCATTTCAGAGTAATAGTCTTAATCAAAATTAATTTTAAATTAATTATAAAGATACATTATTTTAGCGTAAGGATTCAGGTGCTTGATTGTGGGATAAGCGAAGACATAGATTGACTATCGGCAGTAGAAAAAGCCGTCAAAGCTTGAATAAAGAACTCAAAAGCAGAGCGATATTGCGTCCAACAAGTTTGAATCACCTTCAACACAATGGCTGTCTGTCCAAAGCCTTCCATCGAGCGAGACCCGCCGCAGACTTTACGCTTGGTCACAGCCAACCGCAGAAATCGTTCTGAAAGATTGTTATTGGGTGGCACTGCGGGATGGTCGAGAAAGTACCACCATTGGTGCGCCTTGTCGCGCAAAGAACGCAGCAGCAATCCCGCCGCATAAACCGCGTTAGGCAGCCACTGTTCGAGTGCCCCTTTAACCTCAAGCTTGAACCCCTCGGCCCAATCCCGATAGGCAGTGGCATCCTGGGTTTCTCGCCATTGTCGATGAGCCATAAAGGCTGTATCAATCAAGTCGATAAACACGCTTCCCAGTTGTGGATTGTTTCCATGTTTGAGTTTGACGACTTTGTTGAAATGCCGCTTCAGGTGAGCCAGACATTTTTGCTGGGCACTAACGGCATAACCGTTATAGACACTGAAATCATCGGAAATGAGTACACCGGCAAAACTCATTCCCAGGAACAGCTCTAACTCTGCTCTAGAACGAGTATCCCCTGCATGAAATAGACAGAACCCAACCCCACAGGCCACCCACATCCATTCCTTGACACCCTTGACCAACCAAGACATTTCGTCAACTTGGACATGGCCAGATTGCTTGACCCACTCCCCCAGTTTTTCGACCCCACCTTTGACGACGTTGGACAAACGAGCATTGGTGGCTTGCAATGTCCCTATTCCAACTTCAATGCTTCCCAATTCCAATAGCAGTTCCTGCTGCTTTTCATAGGACAAATGACCATAGTTTCCCAGCCACACAAACAGCGCTTGAAGCCGTGCTCCTAAACTTTGTGTGCCGATGACTTCGGGCGGTAATTGCCCCCACGCATGTGCTCCGCAGCTTTGACATTCACAACAATGCTGCTCATACTCCAACACTTCGATGGCCTTTGACGATAACTCTGCCACTTGAGGCCGTCGTACATTCACAGGCGTGGCCAAAAATTCTCTGCCTCCACATTCTGGGCACTCTTCGGGACGGATCACTTCGGTGCGATCTATACAACCAAATCCTTTACGCGTTTGTACCGGATATCCTGTCTGTCCTCCAGGCTTGCGTTTTCCAGCTGGCTCTGGCATGCCTGACTCTTTTTCCCTTTCCGAGCGCTTGTGGATATCACTCGAAGGCGGCTTCAACGAACTCTGACTATCACTGCTCGCATTGGCCTTCAGTCGGGCGGTTTCTTCGAGTAATTGATTAATAGTGGTTTGCTGGCTCAAAATTTTATCCACTAACTCTTCTGGTGGCTTTTCCATCAGAAGGGGTCGCTCTAAAATCGGGGCAATTTGCTCTAGCTTCATACCGATACACTAATGATCCCACTTTCTTTGTCAACCCACTCCACCTGAATCCTTACATTTTAGCTTAAGAGAAAACCTTAATCAAACAATCTCTAAGGCAACAATGAATCTAGAACAATGACAAAAACTGATGCTTACCAATAAAAAAATACTTACTTAATTCAAAGAATTTAATTTCTACCAGCCAACAATTTCTGCTCGACACCACTGAGAATAAACAGATATGCCTTGTTCAAGGGATATTTTAGGAGTGAAGCCAAGCTTCATAAGACAGCTATTGTCTCCTCTCCAGTTTGCTGGGTTTCCTGCGGGAATATTTCCATCAAATTCTATACAATTAGGTGCTTTATTTAAATTACTAGCTATTAAATATGCAAGAGATTTAATAGTTGTCTCCTGGCCACTTGAGATATTATAGGTTTCTGCTTCAAAAGGTGCATTTTCAACCAATAAATAGATTGCTCTAGCAATATCTTGAACATGTATGAAATCACGACTTTCAAGACCTGTACCTTGTAATGATGCAATAGGTTGAGTTAAAATCTTATTACATATATCCCATACAACTTGACGTCGAATTCCGGGCCCATAAGCAGAGAAGATGCGAGTAGAAACGGTCGGCAATCCATAAATTTCATAATACTCTTTACATAGTTGTTCACATATAGATTTATGAAATCCATAAGGAGAAATTGGAGCCAAAATATGAGTTTCAGTGATAGGCAAGTTTTGAGGGTTTCCATATACTGCCGCACTAGACAAATATACTAAGCGGCACTTAGGAGCAGAGAGTCTTAGGGCGTTAAGCAAATTAAAAGTAGAACCAACATTAGCATTAAAATCTGCATACGGCTGGTTCAAAGATAGTGGTACAGAAGCTCGTCCTGCACAATGAATACAAACAAGGGGGCTAACTTCCTTAACTAAATCTTCCAGCTTGGGCGATGGCAATACAAGCTTATGGTATTGATTAAGACTAGAGAGTGGTGCATTTTCAGGAGTTGATGTGCCTAGGCCAACTACCGACCACCCTAAATCATTGAAAAGGCGGGCAACATGTCTTCCGATAAAACCCGTGACACCCGTAACTAGAATAGTTTTCATTTTTATATTTCTTCAATATTAGAGAAATTTTTGGATTTCATAAGCTGAAACAAGAAAATATATCTAGCCTGCAAAACCATAAAATATTTTTTTGTCATACAAAACTAAAATCCATCCCTAATTTAAGTTATCTAAATAGACTTTTAGCTCAATATGTAAAAACATAATTAGCTAATCAATGGGTATAATTTTTCCATCAGGAAACTTATTGTTCTTCCAAAGCAAGTATATTTTTTCTTTTTTATTTCTAGAAAGAATATTGCAATTATTTGAATATGAATTATCCAAAGTTTTTGTGCTGGCAAAACAAGACTGATCAATTAAATTATTTTCAATATAAAACCTGTGGACTATTTCAGAATTAGGAGACATATTAAGTAAAGAAAAAATGTTCGTGAATTCAGATATAGTATTGCCTTGAATAAAGGTATTTGCACTCGAATTATAGTCGGACTGAGGAATATATAGAACAGTAATTTTAGTTTTAATTTGAGACAACATCCGTATTTCATTCTTAATTAAATATAGAGACCCATTACTATGAGTATTCCCTACAGAAATAAAACCTAAACTATTTTGAATTGGCCTATTAAATTCAATTATATTATTAGCAATTGTAATGTAGCGATTATTATTGCCTGTCAAAGAAATGGCTGTGTTGAAAAATTCATTCTCATTGACAATAAGTGTTTCACAATTATCTCCACCCAGAAAAGCATTTCCTTCTTTTCCTCTATAAGTAAACACGTTCTTTTTGACTGTAATGTTCTTGTTATCAAATGTTTGAGCTGCATTATAAATCTTAAATAGATATTGACCGGGGATATCTGAAGAAACAACATTTTCGAAAATACTTATGCTTTTGTTGAAATAAAATGTAGTAATACAACCATTGGTACAATTTTTTACAACATTATTATGTATAAATATTGAAAAAGAACCTTCAGAATCAATTCCGACATCACCACAATTAGAGATATTATTAGAAATAATATTAATTTTTTGCCCCATGCTTCCCCAGATTCCTCCCCCTTTAATATTGTTAAGGTTATTCTTTTCAATAAGTCCAGAAACACACTTTCTTTGATTTGACAATGCGCCGTCACGCAAATGGTGTGCATCGCCTCCCCACCACGAAATTCCATGCCTATATCCACTAATATGATTTTTAATTGCAGAAAATCCATCAGTGTAGGTAAAATGGACACATCCATCAAGACTTAAATCGTTACTACTTAAATCCTTATACGCTAGCCCGTAACAATTTAGCACAAGAATATTATGACACATATTAAGTGATGAAATATCCTTATACTGCAAATTCAAAGATGCCCCGCTATACAAAAGTGAAGCTCCTATAGCTTTAGATGAAACGATCTTAACATTTGAGCTAGATCTAATGATAATTCCATATGCAATACTTGAATAACAGATAAATACAATATTTCTAATGATGATATTTCTTTTGAATGACGAAAGAAATATTGGATAATGTCTAAAATTCTTATCATGAAATTTTTTATCTAAAATTATCGACGAACTTTTACCTTCAATAATAATATTGGAAACAATGTTTATGGTTTTAGTAATTCTATAATTTCTATTTTCAGAGAAGTTTATAACTTTAGATTTATGTTTATGGGCATGATCAAATGCATTTTGTAATGCCAGTGTATCGTCTGCTACGCCATTTCCAATAGCGCCAAAGGAATCCACATATATCTCATTGCTATTTTTTTGATAACCTATAAGTAAAATGGATATACTTATAGATATTTTTTTTAGTGAATTTGAACTCAAAAAAATAAAAGCTAAACTCTTAAATAAAATTTGCCTTCTATTCATAGAAATTAATGACGCATAATAATTGACAGGAATAAATTCCTTGTCTTCATTGTGTGAAATCTTGAAATTGCAATTATGCATAAATAATGCATAGTATTCTTCACAAGAAAATTATGTTCAATAATTCGACTGCGTTGCGGTGGGAATTTTTATTGACTTAAAAAATACTCATATACTGGGCAATATGTAAACAAGACAATATGTCTCAGAGATAAACAACAAAGGCAGACAAAAAATGCGAAAGCTACTCCTATTCCATTTAAAGTTCAAGATTTCATATCAAGGGAAGGAGAATTAATCAGTGAAAGATTATTAAAGTCATATAAATATAATGATGCTAAAAACCAATAAATAGCCATGACAGGAATGTATAAAATAGCCCCATCAGCTCCAGAAATAACAAGGTACAAAATCATACCAAATGCACATGCCTGTTTATAGTAGTTTCCCGAAAAAACCGACGAGAATTTTCTTGAATTGATTATTAATGGAGAAGTCATCTCTAGTATAAATAGGAAAAGTCCTAAAATTCCAAACTGATTAAGGATTGAAAGATATACGATTTCAGCTATAGTGTCAAAGCTTTTATAAGGCAAAAAAGACATATTTATTAGAGACATAAGTTGATCCTCTCGACCACCAAGCTTAGGGTCAAAAATAAAGCTTATATCAGCATTGAATAGAGAAAGTGAAAAGCTAACACCTGCCACAAAAATAATTAAAACAACAAAGGTTTTGAAAAACGTTTTAAGATTTTCAAGAGAAAAGTTCTTTGAATTGTTAGAACGGGCATACTTTAAGTTGAATAAAAAGCTGCTCATAACTTCATACAAAAACAAACCAATCCAGATAGTTCGAGCTAACGTTAAAAATAATGAGACTTTAACAAGAAGCATTTTAGTACGACTCGTTTCCAAGAGAGAATATAGAGGCAAAAACATCAAAACACAATTTCCATAGATATTTCCATTGTTATATGTAGATATAAGCTTGAAAACTCCTCCTCGATCAATATGTTTTTCGTCTAAGAGGCCAAGGTCATCAATATTAACAGTGAGAAAAGGTATTTCAAGAAATGAGCCAGAAATGCTTCTATAAAAAAATAAAATAATTCCATAAATTGATATTATAAAAATAATATGACGAAGTAAATTGAAAATGAACTTAAGCTCAATTCTATCCATATATGAGCCAAGAACTATTATAAAAAAGAAGGGAATTAGAATTAAGCTAATAACAAAAGAAAGTGTGAATCCAATCTGAGTCCATCCATTAAAAATCAAGCATATTATACTCATAGCCTGAAAAGGAACAATTAACAAGAAAGTATAGAATCTTTTCTTACTGATCTTTTTCAAACCCTCTTTAAGTAATCCCAAAAAAGCAATGCCGGATATAAAAACTAAAAGTAAATATCCCCAAGTAATAGGAATATTTGCTATTTTAAATCCTCCTTTTGGAAACAACACCAGAAATACCAACAATAAAAAAGAAATGCTATTTATTTTAAAGTCTTTTTTTTGATTCATGACCTATTTGAATTATCGTAGATTAATATAATGAAGTGCCACACGCCTTAGTGGTGCAAAAAATCCTGAAGTCCTTATATCTCAAGGATTTTTTAAAAGTCGGTGATCTTAGCATTTCTCGAAAATTTGAACGAAGGTATTGGGTTTCAATCATCGTTTAGGCTGTTCAAGCTGTTTATCGTGAAATTCAAAAAAGTTTTCTGCACCACTAAGAGGATGTTTGGAAAGTCCCTCAGAGTCCTTGCCAAGAGAGGGTTTGACGAAAAATACGAAAACTCGTCAAAGTCCCTTGCATCAGTAGCTTTAGCTGAGTTTTCAAATATCCTCTAAGGCGTGTGGCACTTCATATTTGAATCAACGCCCTCTATTGTAAAAAAGTAGATCACGGCAGGAATATTTTTGATAACTGATATAGCTTCCTCAACATTGACTATTAACTATATTTTTTATGGCTACGTAATAGTATGTATGGTTCTGTTAATTTTAGTATTAAATAGCTATAAGTAGATTTTCAATGATTTGACAAGTTTTATTAGCACAATCAATCCAGGAGAATGTTTCAACTCTTTTAGCCCCTTTTTCAACTAAAGATTTAGACAGCTCTGGCTTAGTTACTAATTGGTATATCTTATCAGCCATATCATCTATACTGTAAGGATCGAAATAAATTGCAGCATCTACACAGATTTCAGGTATTGATGCAGCAGATGAAGCCGCTACAGGACAATTGCAAGCCATTGCTTCGAGTGGAGGTAGACCAAATCCTTCATAAATTGAGGGGAAAATTAGGCCTTCTGAATTGTACAAAATTTTCTTGAGCTCTTCATCACTTACAAATCCAGTAAATTCAACTCTTTCACCTAGTCTCTCAGCATAGCTAAAAACTTCTGGATCGTTGCAAATAAAGCCATCTTTTTTGCCAATAATCAAGAGGCGATGAGGGATGGTTTTTATGAGACTATCAAATGCCTTTAAAAGTCTTACAAGATTTTTGTTGGGTTTAACATTCCCTAAAAACACAACGTATGGCGAAGGATTAACTTTTTTGGGTTCGGCTAGCGTACTACGAACAGTTGTTTCAACTCCAAGATAGATGACCTCTACAATGTCTGGATTAACATTAGTAAATTTTATAAGCTCACTCTTTGAGAAGTTTGAATCTGTTATAACTTTGACCGCTTTAGATGTGGCTACTTTATACATCAGCTGTGCGTAAATACGCTTACTTATTCCCGAAAATGCTTCAGGAAGCGCTAAGTGGCATGCATCATGAATAGTAACTAGCATCTTCTTTGAATAGAAAATAGGAGTCACATAATGAGGAGACCAAAATAAATCTGTTTTTTTGGGAATAGATTTGAAAGTTTCAATTTGCTCATAGAGTGTGTATAGACTAGACGTGCAGTTAATTAAGTTTACGCCCGATCTGTGAAATGAAGGATTATTATATGAAATGCAATTTTTTGAATCAATCAAAATATTGAAATTCAAGTCATGAAAGTGATTTATAACTAGTGGAACAAGATTTTTGATATATCTACCTATTCCAGAATTATTAATTAATCTGGCATCAATAGTAATAGACAAAGGTGAGGCATTTTTGTTTGGCATAAATTTCACAAAATAAAAATTTTGACTACCTAAACGCTAACTTTATGTTTCTAATTCATTATTTAAATTCTCCAATTGTGTTGATTTAGATGCTATGGTCAAAAAAACTTGCTTGCCATATCAGTCACATTGATGTTTATACAGCGGTTTTCAATCTTATGAGTGACAGTAGCAGCAGTGGGCAAACCAGTTTCGCAGATGGCTCGGAATCATTAAGGGCAGTTAGGTTATCCATCACCACGACAGCCTCTTTCCACAGTTGTGGCACCAGGCATTGTGAGACATAGACCTTAAAGGCAGCGATATCCATTGATTTATCGAGGGTCATCACAGCCAACACCTTTGAGACTGTAATCGCCCCAAGACACTAACCTTGGCACCTCGATAAAAGGGCTTAAAGTCGTAAGCCCGATCTCCAGGTGCAGCACGAGCATGAGTTCTCATCAATCCCAGGAGTACTCCCATTTCATCAAGGAACATTAAGTCTTTGAGGGCTATCCCTGTCACTTGGGTCCAATACTCTGCCCTTAGCAGCTGGACGCGTTCACTGGTGCCTTGGCTGGAGCGGAGTGTTTTTTTTTTGCGCGGTAGATTGAGCTTCTGAAGTAGCCGACACATCGTACTTTGACTCACCTATACGTCAGTCTTATCAAAGAGTAGCTCACAATATTCTGCTAAGGTCGCATCGGGTTGTTTCTCAACCAGCGCCAGCAACTGAGCTTGATGTTCCATCGCGGCACTCACTGACCCGCCCTGCTTGCAGGGGTTGATATGACCTTGAGTGCGTTTCTGGATGACCCATCGCTCGACGCAGTTTTTACTCACTCCAAAGCGCTGGGCTACTTTCCGGAAAGAGCTATCGCCCTTTTCAATCGCACTGACAACTTGCTCTCGTAAGTCGATGGAATATGGCTCCATTTCTGACCTACTTTTCTATTACTTTATTGTCCCTTACATCGTAGAAAATTGCTGTAACATAAAAATCTATTTCGAAGAAAACTTCAAACTCTAACTAGCGGGTTCAAGATATATTTGAAGTATAAATAAGAAAAATTTACCTTCAATATTGTTTATGCAGCTCCGCTTCCATCATCATTTTCACAATTTCTGGCATCTGATATTTTGCTCTCCAATTTAATTTTTGGTTTGCTTTTTCAGCATTTCCTCGACTAATACTTAGATCGGTAGGACGTAGCAGACTGGAATCAGAAACAACATAATCGTTCCAGTTTAAATTAACATAATTAAATGCCTCGACAACAAATTCTCGTAGTGCAAAGCTTGCTCCCGTTGCAATTACATAGTCATCAGGCTTCTCTTGTTGTAACATTAAAAACATAGCCTCTACAAATTCTGGTGCCCACCCCCAGTCGCGCTGAACATCAAGATTTCCTAAGTATAGTTTTTCAGACCTATTTTTAATATATTACAGACACCGGAAATAATTTTTTGAGTGACAAATCGCCTTGGTCTCAGTGGTGACTCATGATTAAATAAGATGCCTGAGCAGGCAAATAAGCCATATGCTTCTCGGTAATTTGCAACTTGCCAAAAAGCAGCAGCCTTAGCCACCGCATAAGGACTTCTTGGATGAAAAGGTGTGTTTTCATCAGCTCCAGACTTACTGAGATCTCCAAAACACTCACTTGAGCTAGCATTGTACAACTTAACTGGTTTTTCAAGAAAGCGGATTACTTCAAGTAAATTAAGTGTTCCAGTGGCAATACTTTCTAGAGTTTCGACAGGCTGCTCAAAGGACAACCCTACTGATGTTTGTCCTGCAAGGTTATAGACTTCATCAGGCTCTATCTTTGATAGTACCTGAAGGACACTGCGAAAATCAGTAAGTGTCATTGACTCGTATTTCAGTCGACCCCGAATGCCCAGTGTTTCAAGGTTCTTAAAAGACGAAATCTGAGCATCCCGAGAGGTTCCATATACTTCGTAGCCCTTCCTTAACAGCAGCTGGGCCAAATAAGTTCCATCTTGACCAGATACTCCACATATTAAGGCTTTAGATACCATAAATATCCTTAAACATCAAGAAGTTGTTTATTACAAAATTTAGATTTTAGACAAAACGTTTGAAAATCAACTTTGATAAAACATACAGTTGCAATATGGTATTAAGAAATTCTGCAACAGTCAAAATTGATCCAATTTTAAAACCATTAATATTATTTCTTGAAACCAAAATCAGCAAACTTACAACAATTAAATTCAACAAGCTTATCATCGTAATTTTAGTGTACTTTCCATAAGCATTTATAATGCTTGTCAAGCAAGAATTGAGAATCCTAAAAACCAAGGCAACTGATAGTGCATAAAGAATGGGCAATGCAGGCAAATAGTCAGGCAGTAAATTTTTTATAAATATTGGAGATAATATTATTAGAAATACACATATTAATGATGAACAGGAGAATGCTAAAATGATATATCTTTTTATGGATGGTAAAGCATCATTTTTAGGATCTAAAAGGCGAGATGAAATGTTACTATATATTGATATAGAAAATGCGACTGCTACAAAAAGAAATGGCTCTGTTATTCGATATGCAATTGCATAATAACCTATCTCACTTTTGCTAGAAAAATACCCTAAAAAGAAGATATCTAGTCGAGTGTAAATCATTACTGAGATAGATGTTAAAGCAATTGGAAAACTCTTCTTTAATAAATCCTTTATTTTTGATACACTTACATATGATTTGCTTATTTTGACTTCCTTTGCAAGATAAAAATACAAAATTACAGTTGTCAAAATCTCAGAAAATGGTATTGCGGAGAAGATCGTAACTGCGTTTGCTTTCATTGAAATTGCAGCCAACATCAGCAGAATTGATAAAGCTGAGGTTGCAAGTGTAGGCACAACTAACTGATTCATCATAAGTTGTGATTGGAAATAATTAATTGTTAAATTACTCCATAGAGGCGTCAATAGAAGGATGCCAGAAAGCGATCCTATCAAAATATATGAATAATACTTGCTAAGAGATATACCTAATAGCATTAAACAGTAAACTGCCAAACCTAAAATTAATTTGATAACAGCAACATTACTTGCTATTATACGTTTTGTTTTTTTGTTAGGACTAATGGCAAAGTCTCTCACAGATAACGTGTCAATTCCAAAATCAGCTATAAATTTCAATATTTCTGCTACTGCAACCATCAAAGAAATTATGCCAAATTCATCTGGCGACGAGAATTTTGCTAGGATCAATAAAGATATGATTCTTGCAAATATAGAAAATCCTTTAACAAAGAGGATGGAGATGGTGTTTGATAACATGATTTATTGAAATAAATGCTAAGTATAATTATGTGTTGTTATCTGTCATAAATATCTTCCTATTCTTACGACAACTCTGCGACTGACTTAATACTTCTATCTCGGAGTGTTTCAGTTATCAAAACTAGAAATCAATGAATGAGTTTAATGGTAACAAATTCAGAACAACGTTATCAAATTGTTTAGAATAATAATTGAAGAGCTTAAAGCTGGAAGTTTTATATCTTTGGCCATTCTTGAAGATTAATTGATGTCAAATTTTGGACGTAAATCCGTTCCTAGTTTGACATTCTTAACTCTAGATGGAGCTTACAATCAATGAAAAGCTTTACCGTGAAAACTTTTTGCCTTTAGAATATATGTTGGTTGCTACAAAATGATAACCGTCCAAAAGGGAGGAGGATAAACTTAGTGAGTTTCAGGCGTTTTTAAAGCTGAAAAACTCTAAAAACAGATGTAAATTGAGCTTTTCAGAAGCTGAAACGACCGATCTTCGTTACTCCCTGGAACGATTACGCAAAATGGGATAATTTTGCCTGAGATCGTATTGATTTCGACTGCTTTCTAAGAGGCTTGTGAAGAGAATGCCCTGTCTAGAAATTCTCTCTACGATCACCTTAAATTGCTATACAATGTCGATTCATAGTTTGTTTTGAGCTAATCATTTATAACTCTTTTATTGCAACTGCAAATATTGTATGAGCCGAAATCTGCCTCAATCCTGGCATATACACACTTTTAATTAAGTTCAAAACTTGATTAATTGCGCCTTGAAAAATAAATTGAAAAAATCGTGGCAAAGATACTATTGGGACATTGACTGGATGGATAGATATTTCGACAAACCCAGCTCTCTGCAATACATGTGTCAAACTCAGATCTGTAAATCCAACTTCATGGGTAAAATCAGCATAGCGAAAATTTATCCCCGTAATGGGATTTGCCATATTTGGTACTTCAACAATCAGAACTCCTCCTGGTTCTAACGCATTGTAAGCTTGAGACAGTATACTTATGGTCTCTGATTTTGGTATATGTTCTAACACTTCAAGCATAAAAATCATACCAAAGTAATCTTTGTACTTGCCCAGAAAATCGCCTGCATCACTTACTTGAGTTGTTGAATTTTGAGCTATTGAATTACAAACATCGACTACTTCTTGAGATAAATCTATAGCTTTCGTTTTTTTATAACCTAGTTTGTTAATAAGATAGTCTATTAACTCTCCAAAACCAGGTCCAATTTCTAGAATTTTTGTATCTAAATTAGTTGGCAAATATGCTTTATAGTTACAGGTTAACCATTGAATCCTAGATTTTTTATTCGAAACCTGTGATAAATGATTTGTCAGGTAATTATCGTAAGCTGTATTGATACCTTTCATTCATAAACCCCAGCATATTTTTTAGGATGGACTGAAAATTTTGAATTGGCTATGATGCAGTCATAAAATTATTTTAAAAGGATGTGACAGAGAAAGCCATCTGCTAAAATATTTCATTAACAAAACATATCAGAATTTCAGGACGTCAGGCTCATTCAATTCTAGATCTAGATAATAATTTTAGTCAGTTTTAGCTCGAAATAGCGAATTCCCATAAATATACTGCATGATGAATTTTTAGAGTGAAACTGCCCTGTTTAAAAATACTTATTGATCATGTCCATTGTCGAGTATTTGCAGCAAATATTGACCATACTCATTTTTCTGTAAATCTTGGCTCAGTAGCTTCACTTGTTTTTCTGAAATATACTTCATTCGATAGGCAACCTCTTCAATACAGGCAATTTTTAAGCCTTGGCGCTGTTCAATAGTTTCTACAAATGCTGATGCCTGTAATAGGCTCTCATGGGTTCCTGTATCCAACCAAGCAACACCCCGTCCTAATATTTCAACTTTGAGCTCTCCACCATTTAGATATACTTTGTTGACATCGGTGATTTCTAGTTCACCTCTCGCTGATGGTTTTAGCCGTCTAGCAATCTCAATGACCTGATTATCATAGAAATACAGTCCCGTTACTGCATAGTTAGACTTTGGATGTTGAGGTTTTTCTTCGATGGAGGTTACTTTACCTTGAGCATCAAACCCCAGCGCTCCATAGCGTTGTGGGTCATTAACTTGGTAGCCAAATACGATCGCACCTGTTTTGAGCTGACTTGCAGCCTGTAGCTTCTCACTGAGCGACTCGCCATAAAAAATGTTGTCACCTAAAATTAGCGCAACTGTGTCACTTCCTATGAATTCGCGTCCAATAATAAAGGCCTGTGCAAGTCCTTCTGGCCTGGGCTGCTCTGCATACTCAAGCTTTATGCCGAGCTGACTCCCATCCCCCAACAAACGATAAAACAGTGGCAAGTCTTGGGGAGTTGAGATAATTAGAATTTCACGAATGCCTGCCAGCATCAAGGTCGAAAGCGGATAGTAAATCATGGGCTTGTCGTAGACAGGCATGAGCTGCTTTGATAAAACCCTTGTGACTGGATATAGTCGAGTTCCTGACCCGCCTGCAAGAATAATTCCTTTCATTTAGCTCTCATAAAGTCTTGGCTTTTGCCTTACTAAACGCTGAGGCTAAGACTAGCCCACAACTTCAATTGCTCGTAAATTGTTCCGCGCTTGTTATCGTGTTTTAGTCACAGCCAAGTCGGCTTTCTTAGGGTGCATGAGTACGATAGCGCAAGCTTAAGAAAATATGAAGTCATCTCTATGCCAGTGTGATTGTGCGGCACGTTCTCACCAGGTGGGATCCAAAAAAAGATTGACCGTGAGTTCTGAGAAACCAGGAGGAATGGCGGTAATGCAGGTGCAGATATCGCCAATTTCTTGAACCTCAACTTCACAGGCGTGGCAGGATCCCATTAAGCATCCTGTGGGGATGTCAATTCCTGCTTTTTGAGCGATCGCCAAGAAGGACTCTCCTACTTCAGCCTGCACTTCAATATTGTCAGGTAAAAAACGAATTAGAACGCTCACAGATTATCACAGGAAGGGTGTTGATGGACATTCTATAGCGTGTCCAAAATATCGTGGCAAAGCAAATTATGGCGCAGCGCAGGGGCTGCTGCACCAGTTTTCCCAAATCCTTTAGAGGAAAGGCGTGAGGTCTAGGTACGGGGCAACAGCATCAGTGATTTGATCCAGCACCTCGTCTCGCTGCTGGGCATAGTCTGGAATCTCTAGGCTGAGGGGACGCAGGTTTTTGTGCTGTCGCAGCTCATTGAGCCACATGCGCCGCCAAATGCCGTTGCTAAAAAGATCGTGGAGATAGGTGCCCATCACGCGATCGCCTTTGCTCACTACGCCCAGCGCTGGGTCGCTAAACAGCGGCACTAGGTCTGAATTGCTTAAGTAATCGGTCTGTCCCTGATGGATCTCGTACCCTCGCACTTCCTCTCCAGCCCTAAACTGACTCAAGTGATTAACCGCACAGGTTTGAATCGTCCGCTGCTGGGTAATTTTGTCGGCCTGCATCGTGGTGGAGAGCGGCAACAGTCCCAACCCTGGGAAGGTCCCTGGGACGCCTTCCATGCCGTCAGGGTCTGCGATCGCCTCCCCCAACATCTGAAAGCCGCCGCAAATGCCCAACACCATCCCACCCGCTTGGGCATAGTCACGAATCTGGTTAGCCATTCCCGATGCATGGAGCGTCTGTAAATCGGCGATCGTGGTTTTAGAGCCGGGCAAAATTACTGCGTCTGGGTTGCCCAAGGACTGCCCTGGCTGGATGTACCGCACCTGTACAGTGGGTTCGGCATCCAGGGGGTCAAAGTCCGTGAAGTTAGCCACACGGGGCAGCCGAATAATCGCGATCGTGATGTCCCGCGTTTCACCCCTTGCCGGACGCTCTAGTAAACTCAACGAGTCTTCTGAGGGAAATACCTGATCAATCCAGGGAATGACGCCCACCACCGGAATTCCAGTACGCTCCTCTAGCCAGGTAAGTCCAGAGTCTAACAGCGACTTTTGGCCTCGAAATTTATTGATCACAAAGCCCCGAATTAAGGCGCGCTCGTCTGGGTCTAGGAGTTCCAGGGTGCCGACAATATGGGCAAACACTCCCCCCCGATCAATATCGGCTACCAATAGCGTGGGGGCGTTGAGGTGCTTCGCCACCCGCATATTGGTTAAGTCGCGGTGCTTGAGGTTGATTTCTGCCGGACTGCCTGCCCCTTCGCACACAATCATGTCGTACTCAGTCTGCAAGACGGCCAAAGAGTCCACGATCGCCGCCCAACCCCGCTCAAAATAGTCGCGGTAATAGTCTGCTGCCTGAACTTGACCGACGGGCCTCCCCTGGATAATGACCTGGGAGGTCATATTGCCCTGGGGCTTGAGCAAAATAGGGTTCATTGTGACCTGGGGATCCACTCCCGCCGCCCAAGCCTGTACCGCCTGGGCGTGCCCCATCTCCAGCCCATCCTGGGTGACATAGGCATTGAGCGCCATATTTTGCCCCTTAAAGGGACAAACCCGAAATCCTTGTCGCTTGAGAATACGGCAGATAACCGCCGTCAGCATCGACTTCCCCGCGTGGGAGGTGGTGCCCACCACCATGATGGCCTGGCCCACTAAAATGCACCGCTGATCAGCTGTCGTCCCAGTTCTCGGAAGCGATCGCCCCAGGAGATACGCCGAAATCGATTGCCCTGCTCCTGCCACTGCTCCACCAGCAGCCGACCCAAAGGCGTCAGCCGGAAGCTATTGGTCAGCCCTTGGCCGTCCACCTCGCGCCGCAAGAGCCCCACCTGAATCAGCCACAGAAGCGATCGCTCTGCTGACCCTTCCGGCAACACCTTCACCGTATAGCCCTGCGTCGCCCCAGACTGCCCCGCAATCTCATGAAGCGACACGCTTTTCAAGCGCATAGTGTCAAACAGCTTTCTTTCAAAGGGGCTACAGCTTACAGCCCGCCGCGCACGCTGAATTGTGGAAATCGGATAGTTCATAGCTAGAGATAGCTTTAGAGATACAGGAGAGAGAGATACAGGTGAGATACAAGGGCGAGATACAAATCTTAATCATTATCGTAGTTCACCCTGAGCCGTCACAACTGCGTCTTCGCCCTGCATTTGTGCGGGAGAGTTCGCGGGCGTCATTTCTAGGCTGGGAAAAATCTATTTTTACAGCAACAGCATCTTTATTCATCTCAACGGGCTTGAATTCGTGATTTTTGATTGAATTACCCAAAACAAGCTCACAGAAATCGTTAAATTTCTTGACGTTAATTTTTCCAAAAATGAAGTTGACTCAACTATTGTCACGCATCTTCATTGACCCGTAACTTTTACTCTACATTGTTGAGTACGTAGGGCTTAGAGCCTTACGTCACGAACTATTTCACGAATTATTTACTGTCGTTATTCCCTTTATTCAACCATGGCAACTACCTTACGAAACCGTGAAGGAGTCAGTGCATGGGGCCGGTTTTGCAACTGGATTACCAGCACCTCTAACCGCCTCTATATTGGCTGGTTTGGCGTCTTGATGATTCCAACCCTCGCCACAGCCACGGCTTGCTTTATCATCGCCTTTGTGGCAGCACCCCCCGTCGATATTGACGGAATCCGTGAGCCAGTGGCTGGCTCCTTGATTTTTGGCAACAACATCATTTCTGGCGCTGTGGTTCCCTCTTCCAACGCCATTGGCCTTCATTTTTACCCTATTTGGGAAGCCGCCTCCCTCGATGAGTGGCTCTACAATGGCGGGCCGTATCAGCTTGTCATTTTCCACTTCCTGCTTGGCTGCGCCTGCTACTTGGGTCGTCAGTGGGAGCTAAGCTATCGCCTAGGGATGCGTCCCTGGATCTGTGTAGCCTACTCCGCGCCCCTAGCTGCAGCAACCTCGGTATTTCTGATTTACCCCATTGGACAGGGTTCTTTCTCGGACGGGATGCCTCTGGGGATCTCTGGCACGTTCAACTTTATGTTCGTGTTCCAAGCTGAGCACAACATTCTGATGCACCCCTTCCATATGTTGGGGGTTGCTGGGGTATTTGGCGGTTCACTGTTTTCGGCAATGCACGGCTCTCTCGTGACCTCCAGCCTGATTCGTGAAACCACCGAAGTTGAGTCTGCAAACTACGGCTACAAGTTTGGCCAAGAAGAAGAAACCTACAACATTGTGGCCGCCCACGGCTACTTTGGTCGGCTCATCTTCCAGTACGCCTCCTTCAACAACAGCCGCTCCCTACACTTTTTCTTAGGGGCGTGGCCTGTGGTCGGGATCTGGCTCACAGCCATGGGCATCAGCACAATGGCCTTTAACCTGAACGGGTTTAACTTTAACCATTCAGTGGTGGATTCCCAGGGCAACGTGATTAGCACTTGGGCGGATGTACTGAACCGAGCCAACCTAGGCTTTGAGGTGATGCACGAGCGCAATGCTCACAATTTCCCGCTTGACTTAGCCGCTGGAGAATCTGCCCCTGTGGCCGTGACAGCCCCTGCCATCCACGGCTAGTATGGTTAGCTAGGCCTCATTTCTAATCCTCATTTCTAAGCCTTTAGCTTCTCATTTGAGCGGTAAAAGCGCTGTCTGAATCTCTTCAGGCAGCGTTTTTTTATGGCTCGGATTTATTTCTGCTTTGTGCTCCTGAGTTTTATCTCTGCATTTATCTCTACAGATGTCAGACTTACTGCTTGCTTGGTGCATCCTGATAGCAGGGAGCAAAGAGACGACATCAAAAATCAATTCATCCCTACAGTCAAAAAATTTTAAGTCTCAAGAAGGCTTGACAGACCTCTCGATGATCGATATAAGGGAACTCATGCCCGTCATGATTGAATCCTTGCTGCACCTTGGTTGGGGTGGCTGGTGTCTAGATATTTGATCTTTAATATTGAAAGTCTTTGATTTGAAAGTCTTTAATATTGAAGGATTTAAGAATTGAGCAACGACCTGAACTGAGTAGCGACCTGAATTGTTGAGGAGTTTTTCATGAAACGACGCCGCTGGATATCTTTACTGATAGTAAGCTTGCTCTCTCTAGGGTTAACCATGCAGGGGGGAGCAGCCTTTGAAGAAAACGCCCAGCCTGGGTCAGATATTTGGCGCAACGGCTCCTTCCCTGTAGAAAACTTTCAGGGCTATACCTCTCCCTTTGGCTATCGGATTTCGCCGACGGGGGGCTATTCAACCGAGTTTCATAGCGGTCTAGATTTTGCTGCTCCGGTGGGAAGCTATATCCGTGGCTGGTGGGCAGGTCGAGTAATTGAGGTTTCGGACAATACGGCCTGCGGGACTTCGGTGCGTGTGCAGTCCGGGTCATGGGTGCATGTGTATTGCCATATGCTGGGCTCCGTGGGGCGCGATGCCCAGGGTCGCTTTGTAAGCGATGGTGAAACGGTCAAAATCTATGAGGGTCAGACGATTCAGGCGGGCGATCGCATTGGTCGGGTGGGCATGACAGGGCGCACGACGGGACCACATCTCCACTGGACGCTGCGGTATGCGGGCAAACTGGTTGACCCCGCACTGGTTTTGCGGGCAATGTATGCGGCACAGCGCCAGCAGCCAAGCTTTGTGTCGAGTCAGCGTCCGCCTAATACAGAAATGAGGACTCGTTAATCGCTCGTTCTTACTGTGGCTGAGATGGGTAATGGAGATGGGTGGCCAAGATAGTCGGCCACGATAGGCGAGCAAGATAGACAGTCACGACGGCCTTACCGCTAATCTTTAACCCATCGTTTGTATAGGGTCTTGATTGCATTAATCACGGATTCTGGGCTGGCCGCTCTAGGCGCTCCAGCTTCTTCTACCTGCTGGAAGTGCATTAGCAGTTCGGCTTCTTTGCTGTCAACTTCGCTATCGCTGTAGATTAGCCCACTCAGTTCTTCAAGCAGTTGTTGACCGTCTTCTGGGGCGGGGTTTTGACCTAGGTACTCAGAAACCCAGCGAAAGCAGTCTTCCGAGGAGATTGATTTGCTGCCGTTCACCCAAAGCTGAAGCTCTGGATCTTCGCTCAACCCCTTTTGGACAGCAATGCGCTGAAGATAGGCTTGTTCTTCAGGCTGGATCTTACCGTCTAGCCAAGCGGCACCGACAAGGATTTTGAATAGATCTTTGGTGCTGGCGGTCATGATTAAAAGTCTCCGATGGTAGAGGTCAAGTCTAGATAAGCAAATCTGGGCAAATAAATCTGGGTAGGCAAATCTGGGCAGAATTGCGGTGGACGGGCTTAAAAAGATGGGGACTGAACCGTTGACAGCGGGGGTGGATGAAGTGGGCCGTGGGGCTTTGTTTGGCCCTGTTGTAGCGGCGGCGGTGATTTTGTCTCCTAGGGGTGCGGCGCAGCTCATTCAGGAAGGTGTTAAAGATAGTAAACAGCTTCGACCCCGTCAGCGCGACCTTTTGTATGAAATCATTAAACTTCACGCCATCGATTATCGAATTGGCTGGGCTTCTGCTCGCACGATTGATCGCATTAATATTCTCCAGGCTAGCTTACTGGCAATGCGTCGAGCGGTGGAGCGCCTTGTCCCTCAGCCAAGCTTTTGCTGGGTGGACGGCAATCAGCGCATTCCACACCTAACGATGGAGCAGCAAACCCTAATTCAGGGCGATCGCCTCAACCCTGCGATCGCGGCGGCCAGCATCATGGCAAAGGTCTGGCGCGATCGCCTGATGGTGCGTCTAGATCGGCGGTATCCAGGATATGGCATTGCATCTCACAAAGGCTATGGGAGTCGCCTCCATCAGCAGGCTCTGCACGAGTTAGGCCCCTGCTCCCAGCACCGTCTCTCTTTTGCCCCCTGCCAGCGCGTCCTAAAGCTAAAGGGAATAGGGTTTGAGAGCTAGATGAACTCTTAACGGGTAGCTTTTAAGGGGTGTCTTTTAAGGCGTACATTGACTCGTGAGTGGATTATATTTTCCGGCACGACGCAGACCAATGCCAGAGGAGATTTGAATGCATCTTGGCTGAATGCTGGCGCTCCCATCCGCGCTTGAAACAGCAATAATGCCACCGACGTTCGGCGGGTTAGTATTGCGCCCCTTAAAGTCGAAGGTAATGTCCCAGGTGGTGGTCGGGTTGGTGGTGTGGGTGAGCAGCACATCTTGCAGGGTGCGATCGCCGCTCACTAGGCAGTCACCCGTAAGCACCGCATTGGTTCCCGTTGCGTTTGGAGGAGGAATTGTAAGCCTGCAGTTTTTACTGCGCTTGATTGCCTCTGACTGGGTTTCCTGGAGCGCTGCTTCAATCTCGACTAGGGCGCGCTCGACCCGCCTTGCATTGAGCCAAGAGAGAAAGCTAGGGGCGCTGATCGCGGCCACAATGCCGATTCCTAGAACAACGACCAAAGCTTCAATCAGGGTAAAACCAGTTTGGCAACTGTCCTGGGACTGGATTGAACGATAGGCCGCAAGTGAGCGAAAGCATCGCCATTGAGTGCCGAATGATTGAGTGCTGAATGATCGATCTTTTGATCTCAGATTTTGTGATCGAGAACCTTGGACAATACACATCACCCTAAAGCTATCCTGATATCTGGGGCTGCCCTACAGCAGTTTAGACGAAACCTGATCCTTGTCTATCCTTGTCTATTGTCCGCTTTCTCAAGACAGCCCATTGCTGAGCATCAGAACAAAGGGTTACTCAATGAGATCTTGACTTGACGGAATCTTTCCTTGACGGGATCTTTACTCGATGGGATCTGAGTTGTAGGGTTAAACCTAAATTTACTCACTAAATTTACTAGAGCGTTGGGAGTCTTGAAAAATCAATGCGCAAGCTTTTTCTAGTTCTATGGGTCGGCATGAGTGCCTCCTTAAGCTTTGTCCATAGCGCGATCGCCCTGAGCAATGATGAGGTCAACGATATTGCCAAGGCGCTGACGGTACGAATCAAAGGCGCATCGTCCTCTGGATCTGGCGTTTTAATTCGCAAAGAGGGCAATACCTACACCGTTCTCACCGCCGCCCATGTACTAGCATCCCAGGACTCCTACGAGGTGTACGGGGTCGATGGCCAACGCTATCTGCTCAAGGCCAGCAGCATTAAGCGCCACCCAGAAGCCGATATAGCGATCGCCCAGTTTTCTAGCAGCAACACCTACAAAACAGCGACAATCGGCGACCCTAGTAAGCTCCGAGAAAGTGCCTCAATATTTGTAGCGGGCTTTCCAGCTCAGACCGCAGCGCTAACGGAGTCGATCTATAGCTTCACGACGGGTACCCTGACGGCTCAGGCCAAGCGTCCTTTTAGAGATGGCTATGGGCTGGTTTATACCAATACAACCCTGCCTGGGATGAGTGGTGGCCCAGTATTGAACAGCAATGGTGCCCTTGTGGGGATTCATGGGCGCGCCGATGCACAAGCACAGCTTCAGGATGAGCAACTCAACGCCAAAATCTATATTAAATCTGGCGTGAATCTGGGCATTCCAGTCACCGCACTGTTTACCCTAGTCCCCAAAAACCAGCTAGAGATCGCCCCTTCAACCGTTATCCCAGCCCAACCCCCCGTTAGCCCACCGCCCGTTAGCCTGCCGCCCGTCAACCGACCCCTCGTGGATAATCTACTGGCGCAGTCTAATTTTAGGAAACGTCAGGGGGACTTTGCCGGTGCGATCGCCTCTATGGACCAGGCCATTCGTCTTGACCCCAATAATATTGACCTATACGACGAGCGGGGTTATCTCTATATGCTGATGCGGGACTATCTCTCGGCGGCTGTGGACTTTAACCAGGTGGTTCAGATCAACCCCAATTCTGCGGAAGGATACCAAAACCGTGGGTATGCCTACTTCCGCAGCGGTAGCCGGGAAGAGGCGATCGCCAGCTATCAAAAAGCAGCGGAGCTTTACAAAAAACAGGGCAAGACGAAGGCGTATCAAGCCATGCTGGCCGAACTCAAAAAGTTTAAGCGCTGAGAAATCGACAGGACTTAAGTGGAGCGGATGAATTTGCTTGTGAATTGAGTTTGCTTGTGAATTAGAATGCAGTGCAATAAATTCATTAATCCGTTGCTGCTTTATTTTCGACCACTAGGTTAGGCAAACCCTCTAGTTTTTCCACGAGCGTGGGTTCTGGAGATCCAGGGAAAAACACGGTCAAACTTTGCGGAATACATTCCACCTCAATGGGGGTTGTGCCAATAATTTCACCATCTAACGCAACTTTTTGGGGCGGTGTGGTGGTGACTTTGACCCGTTTTGCCCTTAAGTAGCCAATATCGTCTCGATCCGCTGCATTGCCCATCAACGCAGACTGTAAAAGGTGAAGGGATGCCGCGATCGCCCCGGGTGCATTCTCAGGGGCCACAATGGTCACATCCAGCAGCCCGTCGTCATAGATCACACCCGCTGGCCCTTGGGCAAGCACTGAAGTCGCTGGAGCTGCATTGGCGATCGTAATGGCCGCAGCCGTAACCTTAATGACCTGCTCGTCCGTTTCAATTTCGGCATCAAAGGATTCCAGTTCCCGGAGCTGTTTGAGCCCCGATAAGACATAGGCCAAAATACCCAGACGCTTCTTGGTGTCGCGATCGGCAAGATCTACGGTTTCTGCTTCAAAGCCAATGCCAGCCAGCAGCACCATGGGTTTGCCATTGCAGGATGCCGCATCTACAACCTTGGTCTGTCCACCTAAAATAGCCTGACAGGCATCTTCAATCGAATCAGGAAGTCCTAGAGCATTCGCAAAGGCATTGGCTGTCCCTCGTGAAATAATGCCTAGGGGAATTTTGGTGCCTACTAGAGCTTCCGCTGCGGCAGAGAGCGTCCCGTCTCCGCCGGAGGCAAGAATGGCCTCTGCCCCTTCTTTAATCGCAGTCTGAGCTAGCTCGCCTGCATCAACCTCTGGGGTTGTAATTTTAATATCTAGCGTGATTTCAGGCTCAAGAAACCCTCGAATTGTGGCGAGGTCTTGATCGGCATCCCCTTGACCAGCAACGGGATTAAAAACTAGGCAAGCAGAACGTGTCATGGGGATTAATCAAAAAGGATTTTGATGGGTGCCGTTTATCAGTGCTGAGCCGCCATTTGCCACTCTTGAATCAAGTAGCCAGGAACGTTGAGAATGGCTGACTGATGGGCCTCAGTCATACGTTTATTGATAAATGGCTCCTCCATTGACTTTTCCATTGGCTTTTTCATTGACCTTCCCATTGAAGGGCCAATCAAGTCTGATTCAGAGGAGTGATGCTGAAGGGGAATCGTTAGCGTCCAATCTGAGTTGGGTGTCAGCTTTTCAATCACAGGCTGTAAGTTATATTGCACGACATGGGGCTCTGTAGAAATCTGATTTAGGGTAGATGTGCCCGAATCCGGGATTGCAGAGAAGGAAACACCTGATGCGGCAGAAAGCATGAGCGATTGTTGGCGATCTACGGATTTGACGCCCGGAAATCCGACAAGACGCAGGTAAAAGTCGTCCTGGCGATCTGGGTATCGTTGCCGAAAGGCAATAATCTGCCAAGGGTGTCCGGTTTGGTCTTGCAGGGTTTGTCTAGCCTTAATCAAGCTCTGGCCAGGTGCTTCGATATGTTGGGTCACGTTGGCCAGCGCAGCGGGTGTAGAGAGACTAGACCAAGCTAAGCCCAGCAGCAATAGGCACAGCAGCATAACGCTTTGGCAGCAAACTTTAAGAATCGTCCAGTTCATGGCGTAATGTTCATGACTCAGGGTTCATTGCGCAATGGGTACGACGCAATGGGTATAACGCAATGGGTATAACGCAATGGGTATAACGCAATGGGCGTATCTTGATGGCGAGTGGAGAGGAAAGAATGCGATCGCGCTGAGGCAAGGGTAGCGGCTTCCTGATCATGACTTCTGGGTCATGGCTTCTTAGTCGTGACTTCTACGGGTCAAAACTTTGGCGCGGGTGCTCTAATTCTAAGAAACTTTGCGAGAATAGGCGGTAACGTCCGTGGCTTCATCGCCTATTTATTATTTATTTGCGATCAGTTTATTCCTGATCGGGTTATTCTCGATGAGCTTTGTGGGGTTTGCCTTCTCCCCTCGTCGTTCGCCTCGCCAGCCCTAACGGTTTGACTCCAGATGATGAAAAATCGCGATCAGCGCCAAGTCCAACTGCTCCTGAGTCAGAGGCCCATAAGCCAGATGGTTCAGGGTGGACTGCTGTGGGCGCTCTTAACGCTGGGAGCTGGAGCCTCCCAAGCACAGACGGTGCCGGTGAATCGGCCAAGCGCAGCCCCCTCAACTGTGGTGCCTGCACCTGCGCCTTCAAAGGCAGTTCCCGATCGCCAAGAATTACAAAACTTACTGAAGCAGTTCCAGCAGGAGCGTGAGATTCAGTCCCAGGTTAAGAGTGAGGCGGAACGCCAGTTTAAGCAGACGACCTTTTTGTTTACGGTCTTTCTAGTCATTTTGGGGCTAATCTTGGCCGCTGCGATCGCCATGCTGTGGCTTTTGCGGCGGGCGGTGATCCGGGAGGTGGGTGAAGTGGTACAGTCTCATCTCCAGGAAGTACAGAACCTTAAAGCCCAGGTTAAGCAGGCCAGCGAACAGGTGGATCAGGTCTTCCACCAGGCCGATAGTTTGAAGGGTGAACTCACGGCGGGATCTTTAGAGTTTCGCAATAGCGTGACCCATCAGCAGACAGCGATCGCTCAGTTGGTGAATGAATTTTCCCGCAAGCAGCAGCAGAGCTTAGGGCTGGTACAGACCGAGCTGGAACAAACTCAGCAAGCGCTCTCTGGCCTTGAAACGGAATATATCCAAGAAATTCAGCAGCTTACGGAGGATTTAAGCCAAAAGCAAGACACAGCGATCGCCCAGCTTCAGACGCTTCAGTCTGGGTTTGGCGCAAAACTCAGCAGCCTAGACGCCGACGCCCAGACCGAAGCTCAGCGGGTACTCCATCAGCTCCATCAGCGAGAAGAAAGCTTTGTGGCGCAGCTCACCCAGCTCCAAGAGGCTGCTGACCAGCATCGCAGCCGCATTTTTCAAAGTCTGGAAACCCTAAGCGCCGACTTTGCACCGCAGTTGTCTACCCTCAAAGCTGAAGTCACGGCTCAAAAAGATGCCCTGCTCCAGGACTGCGCCACAGCCAAGGTAGACTACGTAACCCAGCTAGTCAGCCTCCAGGATGCAGCCAAGAGCCAGTGGGACAGCATTTTGGGTGCGCTACGACAGCTAGAAGCAGGGTTTATGCCCCAGCTCAATACCCTAGAAACCCAGGCCAAACATAAGGTGGAAAAGGTTCAAGCCGAGGTCGTCGACGGCCTAAAGCGGGTGGGGATAGATTTATCTAACCAGCTCACTACCTTACAGGAGCGCCTGAGTGCCGAAGCCCAGCAGCAGTTCCAGCAGATTCAGATTGCCCAAAAGGAATTTCAATCCGAAGTTGAAACGCTGCGGGGAACGGCCAGTGCTCAAACCCAGGCGCAGTTGAAGGCCGCGAGCAAAGCTCAAGCCGAATTTCAGCAGGAACTCCAGGCGCTGCGCTCGACCCTCGCCACGGCTAAAGAACAAAGTCTTCAGCAGGTCAAAACCGTTGAGCTGGCTTCCACTTCTGCCCTAACCCAGTGGCAGACGGAGCTGTCTACCCGGCAGGCCCAAGCCTTGCAAGATCTCAGCGGGGTGGGACTCCAAATCCACGACCGACTCCAGTCCCTAGAAACAGACCTCGACAGCCGAAAAGCAAAAACCCAGGAAGAGCTACAGCAGATTGCCCTAGAAGTGACGGCTCAGCTCGATTCCTTCAAGACTTCCCTCACGACGGCTCAGCAAGAGACGCTGCACAGCCTTGAGGCGCTCCGGTCTAACACCACCCAAGCGCTTGATACCCTCGCCATCGAGGCGGAGGCGGAAAAAAGCCGAATTGTGCAGCAGCTTGAGGCGCTGACCCCGGCAGAAATTGCCCAAGCTGCCCTGCAAGACCTCAGTAACCAGATTCAATCCCTCACCGAAACCCTAGATCGGCTGAAGGAGAATCAGCCCAAACTGTTTGCCGATGTCTCTGAGTATCTTGCCCAGGCGGAAATCGCGCGCGCGCAAGGCCAAGTGGATGAAGCGATCGCCGCCTATGACCAAGCCCTTGAACTTCAGCCCGACAATGCTGAACTGTGGCACCAGCGTGCAGTGGTTCTGGGTGAGGCCAAACGCTATGAAGAGGCCGTTACCGCCCTCAACAAAGTGCTGGATCTCAAGCCAGAGGACGCGGAAATCTGGTTTCAGCGCGGCCAGTATCTTAAAGAACTCAAGCGCTACGATGGGGCGATCGCCGCCTTTAATCGCGTGGTAAAAGCGCAGCCCCAAAATGCGATCGCCTGGCTGAATCGTGGCCTCGTGCTAGAGCGTCTGAAGCGTCCCGAAGACGCGATGGACTCCTACGAAAAGGCCCTAGAAATTAATCCAAACTACCCCGAAGCCCTGGTTAACCGAGGCGCAATTTTAGGGATGCTCCAGCGCCATGAAGATGCCTTTAAAGCCTTTGACCAAGCCGTCCAAATTGAGCCAACGGACAATGTGGCCTGGCTGAATCGAGGCTTAGCCCTGGAAGTGCTGGAAAAATACGAAGAAGCCTTTACCTCTTTTGATAAAGTTGTGGCGTTAAAGCCAGACTCCCACAAAGCCTGGAGCCATCGGGGCTATGCCCTAGTCAAGCTAGAGCGCTACCCAGAGGCCATAACCAGCCTAGACAAAGCCCAGGAGCTGAATCCAAAATACGCCAATACCTTCTACAGCAAAGCCGTTTGCCAGGTATTGAGTGGAGATGTAGATCAGGGACTGGAGCTTTTGGAGCAGGCCATTGAGCTAAACCCGCGCTATCGCGAGAGTGCCAGTTCTGACCCTGATTTTTTAGATCTCTGGGAAGACGACTGGTTTCGGGAAATTATTCGTCGCTAACGGTTGGGGGCGGCTTTGGGCGCAATCCCTGAGGGGACTGGAATCGGAGACAGCAGCAAGCTTCCGTCTGCCCTGGAACTACGCACCACGGCTGGGGTAAACCGCCAGTACTGCTGATAGTGCTGCAAAAAATTTTGGCCGAGAATTCCATCCACCCCCAACAGCTTCAAAATCGAAGAAGTCAGCACGATCGCCTCTAGGTTGTTCTGCTCATGCTGGTATAGCTTCAGGGTCGCCAATCGCGATCGCGTAGCAGGCTCTAGGCCACAAAACCCTTGAATCTGGATTGGCTCTCGATTTTTAGGATCGAGCTTGATCCGGGCAGCGACCTCTTCTGAAATAAATGTGCTGTCTGCCCCTGTGTCCAGCAATAGCGTAAACGGCCCCTGGCCATTCATCGTCAGCTTTGCGAGAAACACCCCTAACTTCTTCTGAAGGGGAACAGCCTGATCAGCAGCGGCGATCGGTAAGGGAGTGGGTGCGGTGAGCTTGAGGGTGCGAGCTTGAGGATGGAGCTGAAGATCAAATCGACCCAGAACATCCATTCCCAAGACCCCGGACAGGCCCTCTGGAATGACCGTGCTCTCAAACTTTAGGCCGCTGAGTCCCTTCACCTCCACCGTCTGAAACCTTAAAGTTGGGAGGGTATGAAGCGTCGCGTTCATGGAGGAGCATTCGTTACCCGCCACCGCTGAGGCCAACTTATCCCCAGGCACTGGGCGTCCCTGAAGCTGAAGCGCCTTCACCAGTGCTGCTGAAAGCATCGTGGTAGAAGCCCCCGTATCGATGAGGAATTGCCCTGATCGCTTACCCAAAAGCCCTACCGCCGTAAACACCTGAGTTTGATCCAAGACCGACAAGGGCAGCGTAGCAGAACCCTTGACCTGGGGAGGCGGCACATTTAACCCCTTAAGCTGGACGATCGCCCCTGCGTGAGGGGGAGTCGAAGACAGGTAGGAACCTAATGACTGACCCAGGCTCTGCTGAGGCGTCATCAGAAGTACGCTCAGAAACCCCAGCCTCAGAAATACGAGCCTCCTCAGTGTCTTCCGTCCTAAATTCCTCGACCGTTTCTCTAGTCCTTGCGTTGAGTGGTGCGCCATACTGCCCTATTGGAACTATCTTGCTTAAATACCTGGATCTTGACCTAGACTTGCTCAATTCCCTGGCTAGCCTTATTCTTGCGAGCAGGAGCTTCTAGCCCAAAAAACTTCTAGCCCAAAGAACTTCTAGCCCAAAACTATCGTGATATTTTTGCTAAAAAAGACTGACTTGGCAATTGTTCTCCCAATTTTTCCATAAATCAGCCGTTGCTGTAGCCATAACTCATGTATGTACTGATTGGTGGTGCTGGCTTAGTTGGGCTTACTCTAGCCCAAAAACTGATTGCCCTAGGCCATACTGTAGCCGTCATTGATATTGATGTTCAAGCCTGTCACTATGCACGGGAGCAGGTTGGCGTTATGGCGTTTGAAGGCAGTGCCGTGAGTACCGAAGTCCTTCTTGAAGCAGGAATTCGTAAGGCAGATGCACTGGCCGCTGTTCTGCGCAGTGATGCCCTCAACTTAGCGCTAGTAACCCTTGCCAAACACTACGGCGTTCATCAGATCGTGACCCGAATGCGCCACAGTGACTTTGAAGAACCCCTGCGAATCTCTGGTGCAGCGCACATCGTTAGTACGGTAGATCTGTCCGTCTCAACGATGGTGAATGCCATTGAGTATCCGCAGATTGAGTCAATGATGCATTTTGAGCAGGGACAAATTGAAATTCTTAAGCTCTCCGTGTCCCAAAACTGCAATATTGCAGGTCGCAGCGTGGCAATGGTCGCCCAAGATGCCCAGTTTCCGCAGGGATCGCTGATTATAGGATATCAGCCCCATCCCCATGAAAATTTGACAATTCCCAACGGCAGCACCGTTCTGGAACCTGGATCTACCCTGCTCATTGTGACCAAACCCGGCTCTGTTCATCAAGTGGTTGATTTTATTGAGTCTTGCAAATAAGCAAAGCTTTTGTCCTGTTGTCCTGAACATCCTGTTGTCATGAGAGCTGTGTCGGCAGTCAAGGCATTGGGTCATAGAACAGCCGCAACAGAACTAGGCCACAGATGAGCAGCTCTAGCAGCTCTATAAGCACCAGCTATTCATCATCAGTCAGGCTGACCAACTGAGCGTCGATCGCCTTCAGTTTATCCTTGACCACTTCCTCGGACAAAATTTGCTTACGGAGCGCTAAGTCTAGGGCGCTTTTTTCAGCCAGCAGTAGACGACGACGAATGACATCTCGCTTTGAACCTTCGCCTTTGGGCGTTTCTCCAGCACTGTCAGGGCGGTTATAGATATTCCGGAGCTGTTTTTCAGCACCAGCCACCTGCACTTGATAGGTCGCTCGGATTTCTTCATACACTGCTTTGGGAAGGACGCCGCTTTTGAGCAGCATCTCCAGCTCATCCTGGGCAGCTTTTGCGGCAATAAGCTGGGCTTGTAGGGTTTCTAGCTCCTGGTACGCAATAGACAGGCGAGACAGCCGTAGACGCTTTACCAGCCAGGGAAGACTAATCCCTTGCCCCAGCAGGGAGAGTAAGACCGTCCCAAATACAATGGCAATCAACTGCTCCCGTTGGATAATACTGACGGGGATGCTGAAGGCCAGCGCCATAGATAAGGAGCCCTTAATATTGCCCAGAAATAGAACATGCTGCCAGCGCCAGGGGATTGGCCGATCAAACCATCGCAGGATCGCTAGTAGGGGATAGACGGAGAGCGCTCGACCCATTTGGTAAGCCACAAAGGCTAATAAAACCGCTGGTAGTGTTTGCCAAAGGGTGATTAAGTTCACCTCTAGGCCAATCAACAAAAAAATGAAGCTATTCACAATAAATGCGGCTGACTCCCAGAAGCTTAAGAGCGTCAGTCGCGTGGAAGCTTGGATACCCCCCGATAGGCCAAGGGTGCCCACCATTAACCCTGCCACAACAACAGCCACAACGCCTGAGACTTCAAAGCGCTGCCCCACCTGAAAGGTGCCCAGAGCGATCGCCATAGTCAGCAAGATTCCGCTGAAGGAGTCATCCGCTCGGACAAAGAGTCCGGCACTCAGATACCCAAAACTAGCGCCAACCAGGATTCCCCCTGCTAACACCACCAATAAGTCCTGTACCCCCTGCAAAATCGTGAGAGAGCCAGACTCGTTAATTTTAAGAATGAGGCTGAAAATCACCAGCGCAATGCCGTCATTAAAGAGGCTTTCGCCTTCCACAATGCCGCTCAGCCTTGAGGGAACGGATATTTCCTTAAACACAGCAATGACAGAAACCGTATCCGTGATTGCCAAAATTGTCCCCGCCAGCATGGCGGGAATCCAGGGAAGTCCTAGCCCTTTCATCAAAATCGAAGCGGTAATCCCAGAGGCCAAAATTACCCCCGGCCCTGCAAGAAGCAGAACCGGCTTGAGAATACTCCGGAGGCGACTGATGTCTGTATTGAGGGCCGCTTCAAACAGCAGAATCGGTAAGAAGAGGTTCAGAATGAGTGCAGGCTCTAGGCCAATTCGTCGCGGCATGAGTTCGGTGATGGCTAGGCCAGCGACCACCAGTCCAGCAGCATAGGGCAGGTTTAGCCGACGAGACAGTAGGGCAACCCCGGTAGCGACGAGTAGCAGAATAATGAGGGCTGAAATAATTTCGGCAAAAGGCATAGCTTATTCTGATCGGCAATTCTATTATCTGTAATTCCATGATTTGTCCTGATCTGGCCATCTGGCTTCGGAACGCTACGGCTCAGGCGAGTAAGATGGAGGTCTTAGGGAGGAAATAAATATATTTATGGATGAGATGGATGGGGGAACCCTTCATGAATTCCAGGTTGTGACATCTACTGACTTTGGGCAGCGGCTGGATCGCTGGTTGGCGGAGCAGCGTGAGGATTTTTCGCGATCGCAAATTCAAAAGCTCATCGACCAAGGCCAGGTGCTGGTCAATGCTGCCCCCTGCACCCTCAAAAAGTATGAGGTGCGCCCTGGCGATCTAATCCAGGTCAGGGTGCCCCCCGCTATCCCCATGAACCTCGCACCAGAGGCCATCCCTCTGGATATTTTGTACGAGGATGAGTATCTCCTGATTCTGAATAAACCTGCGGGTCTGGTCGTGCATCCTGCCCCCGGCCACGAGACAGGCACCCTCGTCCATGCCCTGCTCTCCCACTGCCAGTCCGAGGATGGCCTAGAAACCAGCCTATCGGGCATTGGTGGGGTGCAGCGACCGGGTATTGTCCATCGCCTCGACAAAGACACCAGCGGTGCCTTGGCGATCGCCAAAACCGATCAGGCCCACCAGCATTTACAGGCTCAAATCCAGGCCAAGACCGCCCAGCGCGAGTATTTGGGAATTGTCTACGGCAAACCCCCAGCGGAGTCTGGCTTGGTCGATCAGCCCATTGGCCGCAGCGTCAGCGATCGCAAGCGCATGGCCATTATTCCCACCGAAGCAGGGGGACGCTCCGCGACCACCCACTGGCAGGTCAAAGAGCGTTTGGGCAATTTTTCCCTCGTGCATTTCCGGCTCGGCACTGGCCGCACCCATCAAATTCGGGTGCATTGTCTGGCGCTGGGCTGCCCCATTGTCGGAGATCCACTCTACGGGAAAGGGCGATCGCTGGGCGTCAACCTCACGGGTCAGCTTCTGCACGCCTGGCGCTTAACCCTAGCCCACCCCATGACGGGCGCGCAGATTCAGGTTGAAGCTCCCCTGCCAAGCGAATTTTTGAAGGCGCTACAATTCTTGCAGCAGCGCCATGCGGTCTAGCGTAGTGATCGGCTAACGTTCTTGTCCCAAGCACCAGGCCAGCGGCATCGTCGGATGGGAAACATCGTGAGGCTGGGTTTCGGCATCTAGCACCTCCGCGACATGACGATAAATCTGGTCGGCCTCCTCTGGCGAGTTGCCAATGCTGGTCAGCCCCACTTTGCCAAATTCAGACAGACAGCCCATTAAATGAAACACAGTGCCGGTTTCGTTGCCAGAATTGAAGTGCAGATGGTGCTCCGCAATAATATCCATCAGGTCGTTGGGCAGCAGGCCGTGGTATGCGCCTTTTTGCAGGTTGTCTGAGGCCACATAGTATTTAGGGGTGCCCTTTTGTCCAGAAAATAAGCCTGTCGCTGTGTCGTAATGGCCATTGGTCAGCAGCTTGAGGGTCATAAAGGGGTGCGTCGTGCCACCTTTGCGCAGGTTAATTTCGATCGCCTGAACCTCCCAGGTCGCCCCGTCCTGAGTCTGCACTGCCACAAAGTCCACCCCAAAGCGTTCCAGAACGCCCTTTTCTGCCAAATTCTGCCCGACCTTTAGGCCAAGTTCCTGAAGCTGAAGTCGATAGCCTTCCTGCGCTGGAAATCGACAGCCTAAATAAATCTGATGATTGGGGCCACCCAAAATCTGATCGTGGGTGGAGAGGGCTTCTACCTGACGGCTGGGCAAAACCGCTCCTTGAAAGCTAGGCGAATGCTTGGGTTTACCTTCAATGTAGGCTTCGACGATCGCCCCTAAAATGGGAATCCGAGCGGCATAATGCGCCCAGGTTTCAGTGGCCGATTCAAACACAAGGCTGGGCAGATGGGCCTGCAGGAGATTCATGCGCTCTGCCACGGACGGAGAATCCCCCAGCTTCGGTGCGAGAGAGGTCAACCCTAAAATACCGTTCCCCTCACCCGAAAACCCTTCATTCAGCTTCACCACCATGCGCTGAAGCTGAGGCTGACGGCTCCATAGGAGTGCGGCTTCCTGGGCTAGGTCATCCACCGTTTTGACCAAATCGCTACCGTCCGGGTGCGGGATGCCGCATTCTGCAAAGATCTGACGACTGCCGCTCTTAGTGCCCCAGTACAGTAGCTCTGGATCAGCCGCCATCAGCGGAATATCGAGCTGCACGGACAGTTCCCGCTCTAGGGGCGTGGAGTTAAAGCACACCATGTAGGCGTGGTCTGGCCGCAACGAATTGCGAATGCGCTCCATGAGGCGCGGACGCTCTAGGATTTTTTGGCTGAGGGGCTTGAGGGACTGATCGTGGATGGGCACCAGCAGGAGGCGATCGCGGGCGTGGGAGAAGGGAATGCCGGGGAGAAGCTGGAGGTAGTAGTCAATGACGATGGGCGGCAGGGGTTGGGAGGTGACGTAAATCAGTCGGGTGCGAGGATTCCGCAGCCGAATCAGGGTAAACAGCAGCCGCTCCTCGTAGTGCAAAAAACCGTCGATTTTTTGCAGCTCTTGTTGATCGACGCTAAAAGAGGGGACGACCAAAATATCCACATCTGCGTTGTCCTCTCCCTCTAGCAGATGCCAGCGATCGCCAAGCTGGGCCTGAAGGGTTCGGAATTGGTCAATGGTTTCTTGGGAGGATAGCACCATAACACTGAAACTTCCTCATGATAGGGGGACGGTTTGCCCAAAGGGTCTTCACCCAGTGCGCTTTACCCAATGCGCTTTACCCAACCTCGTCTGGGTTAATGCCAAGCTCCCGAAGTTTGGCAGCAAACGCCTCAGCTCGCTGCTGGGCAAGGTTGGCCCGCTGCTGTTCAAAGTCAGCTCGCTGCTGTTCAAGATCAGCTCGCGATCGCTCTTGCGCTGCGACCTGAGATAGCTCAATCGGACTCAAAAATCGCTGTCCATCGGGACGAAACAGCAAAAATTCCTGACCATCAAAGCTGAATTTAACGCCCAGACGAGGGCTGACCCATCCATCCAAGGAGGTAATCCTGTCCAAGCCATTCTCTCGCCGCACCCAGCCCTCTAGCTCCAGGCGATCAGGATCGAAGAGGTAAAATTCTTCAACACCGTAGCGCTCATAAAATTCAAGCTTGCGCTGCATCTCTGCCTTGGTATTGCAGGGAGAGACAATCTCAAACACGACTTGGGGCGCAATATTATCCTCCAGCCATTGGCGGTAAGACCCTCTTTTACCCTTGGGTCTGCCAAAGGCAACCAGCGCATCGGGCGCGGTGGGGGCAATGAGCTGGGACTGGACTGGATACCAGAGCAGGTCGCCTGCCACAAAGACATCTGGGCGATCGGCAAACAAGATTTCTAGATTCTCTTTAATCAAGACAATCCAGCTAAATTGTTCCGTATTGTCGGCCACTGGGTTTCCGTCGCTTTCTGGGTAAAGCTCATCCAGGCTGAGTTCAGCAAACAGGGTCATGGCCGATCACCTCCGATATCCAGTCTCTGATTCTGATTCAGTTAAGCTACCTAAGCTTTCACCGCGATCGCCGCTCGTTTGTAGGCCTCATCCAGCACCTCAGACAGCGTGGGATGGGTATGAACAAAATGAGCCAGCTCCTGCACGGGTACCCCCTGAGCGATCGCGTTGGATGCCTCGTGAATCAAGTCCGCCGCGTGCAGGCCAATAATATGAGCACCCAGCACTTCTCCCGTATCTTCGCGGTAGATAATTTTGGCAATACCGTCCGTTTCACCCTCCGCAAGCGCCTTGGAATTGCCCTTAAAGTAGGTGCGCACCGACTTAATGACAAAGCCTTCTGCATCAGCCAACTCCTTTGCCTGGGGTTCCGTTAGCCCGACAAAACTCACCTCAGGGTGCGTAAAGGCCGCTGCCGGAATGGCGCGATAGTTGACGGAGCGGTTGCGGCCGCAGATCGTCTCAACCGCAGCAATGCCCTGGGCTGAGGCCGCGTGGGCCAGCATCATTTTGCCCGTCGCGTCCCCGATCGCCCACAGGTGGGGAATGGGTTCGTCGTCTTTAGTGACCTGCATGTGATCATTGACGGGAATAAAGCCGCGCGCGTTGGCGCTGGCTCCCGCATTCTCTAAGCCAAGGTTCTTGGTGGCAGGCACCCGTCCGGTGGCGACTAGGCAGGCATCCACCTCAATGACCTCCACCACTTCCTTGGTTTTGGGGTCAGCCAGCTCAATCACCACGGGTGCGCCGGGGGTGACTTTTTTGGCAATCAGTCCGACGCGGGTTTCCACATCACGGGGGTCTATCAAAACCCGCTGGGCAATTTTGGCAATATCTGGGTCAAAGGTCGGCATGAGCCGATCCATCGCCTCAATCATGGTCACTTCGGAGCCAAGGGCGGTATACACATCCGAAAACTCCAGGCCAATATAGCCGCTGCCAATAATGGCCACCCAGTTGGGGAGCCAATTGAGCTTAATGGCGTCATCGCTGGTAAACACCGTCTTACCGTCTACCTGTACCCCCGGCGGCACCCAGGGCGTTGAGCCGCTGGCAATAATAATGTCTTTTGCGGTGAGGGTGCGATCGCCATTTTCAGAAATGACCTCCACCTTTTGCGGGCCAGCGACCTTGCCCCAGCCGTGAAGAATATCCACATTCAAACGCTTCAGGCTATTGGTCAAGTCGCCCCGAATCTTCGCCACCAAGTTTCCGGCATGATCCGCAATGCCCGATCGATCAAAGGCCACCTGCTGAAGCTGAATGCCCAACGACTTAAGGTGATGCTCATCCCGCAATTCCCGCACCCGACCCGACGCCGCCAAGAGTGCCTTAGAGGGAATGCAGCCGCGATTCACGCAGGTGCCGCCCATATCAGCCGACTCGATGATGGCGGTTTTTAGGCCACATTCCACCGCATGAAGTGCCGCCCCATGGCCACCCACCCCTGCGCCAATAATGACCAAATCATAGTCAAACTGTTGCGTCACGTTGCTCTCCTGCTATGCCTTTCCTTGACGTTGCCTAATGGCCTAAGCCGCTGCGGCAGCTAGCCTATCTCTCACTATAGAGCCATGGGTTCCTTTAGCGGCTTGGCATGGTGATCCTGAGCGTGGTAGCAGACATCAACAGAGAAGACCTCAGAGCAGTAGGCTATTCCTCAAGCTGACCGCGATCGCAGAACAATTAGTGTTCAGAACAGTTTGCAAAACAATTTATGGCCGCTTTATGGCCGCCATTCCTCTCTCTGGCGAGGGCTTAGAAATCAAGCTTTACCCGCTTCAAAAATTCTAGATCGTAGAATGTTCATCATTAGCAGACATCTGTACAGGCCCATCAGAGCCTAGAGCAATAACGAGATTAATACCGAGATCAATAACTAACCTTCAAGAAAGGATTGATTCAACATGGAAGAGAGCAATCATTCCACTCCACTCATCCATCCGCCAGAAGACAGCCCGCATGAGCATAAGAAATCAAAACATAAGCATAAAAAAGGAGAAGCCAGTGCGGCGCTAGAAAAATCGCCCAAGCGACTGAAGAAAGAAATTTATGAGCCAGAACTAAAGCGACTTCAGGTAGAGCTAGTCAAGCTACAGTACTGGATCAAGCATCAAGGGCTGCGCGTCGTCATGATTTTTGAAGGTCGGGATGCCGCCGGAAAAGGGGGCATGATTAAGCGCATTACCGCACCGCTCAACCCTAGAGGCTGCCGCGTTGTGGCCTTGGGGACGCCTTCAGATCGAGAAAAGACGCAGTGGTACTTCCAGCGCTACGTGGAGCACCTGCCCGCCGCAGGCGAAATCGCAATCTTTGACCGGAGCTGGTACAACAGAGCCGGTGTGGAGCATGTCATGGGGTTTTGTACCCCAGAAGAGTATCGAGAGTTTATGCAGTCCTGTCCAGAGTTTGAGCGGATGCTGGTGCGCTCCGGCATTATTGTGCTGAAATACTGGTTCTCCGTCAGCGATGATGAACAAGAGCGACGCTTTCAGGCACGGATTTTAGAACCCGCCAAGCGTTGGAAAATTAGCCCCATGGACTTGGAATCCCGCGATCGCTGGGTGGAATATTCCAAGGCCAAAGATACCATGCTGAGACACACCAATATTCCAGAGGCACCCTGGTTTACCGTGGAGTCTGATGATAAGCGCTGTGCCCATCTCAACTGCATGAGCCATATTTTGAGCAAAGTCCCCTACGAGGATATGACGCCTGAACCCATTGAACTTCCGCCCCGCACCGTTGCTGAAAACTACGTGCGCCCTCCTTTGAATGAGCAGTTTTTTGTGCCTCATATCTACTAATGTGTTCAGCGCTACTAATGCGCTCAGCAGCCGATACCCTGCCTCAGTGGAAAAGCCGATCTGTTGATGGGTTCGGGCAATTCTTCGGGCAATCTACTGAGAAGATCTATGACTGAAGCAGACTGGCGCTAGACCAGACTCGCTATACTAAGTCAGGCTTGTGCTTCGGTGAACAGCGCAAGCTTGTTTTAGAGGTAGACAGCATGAGTCAAGATCCGTCCCAACTTTTTCCAGTTCGCTGGCAGGTCTTGCGGCCTTGGATTGTCACGCTGGCCGTAATTTGGGTACTGGGCTCTGTAGGGTTGGGCTGGCTGGTTAAGTCGTTTTTATTTTTAATTGGCCTGATGGTCATTACGCCCGTCTTGGGGTTCCTGGGCCTGCGCTGGTGGGTTCGTCGCACTTTGGTGCAGGATGCTTGTCCGGTCTGTCAGTACGAGTTTTCAGCTCTGAATAATACTCAAACGCACTGTCCTAACTGCGGCGAAGCCCTGACGGTTGAAAATCAGCACTTCCAGCGGCCTGTTTCGGCAGGCACCATTGACGTGCAGGCGGTTGAAGTAACCGCACAGGTTGTGGAAGACGATAATTAGAGGCTGGGGCTTTTTACGGTTTTGATCGCTTCTTTTCGGGTAGATTGCGCGGGGGAATCTCTCGACCTTCATAGAATCGTTTTTGCAGGCGTCCAAGGGCAGCCCAGCCACCCAAGAGCAGTAGCGCCATAGCACTAACGGCGATCGCTTCCCCAGAAGATAGGCTCACCCCCCTCAGGCTTAGGGGCAAGACAGCCCAAAGCAGAGCTGCACTGATTGCCAATCCCACCCGAAGACGCTTGAGATTGGTCAGTGCGCCTCGGCAGCTTGCGCAGTGCGCGACATGAGAGTGGTAGCGCTCTAAAAGCTGAGCCTTTGGTAAGGCGGGGGGCAGAGGCTGCCCTGGGAAGGGATCGGCCTGAAACTCCCGCAGCCATTGATGGAGTTGGGAGACAAAGAGATCCGCTTTGGTGGGCAGAAAGAAGGCTTTAGAGAGGCGATCGCTCCCGCCAGCGGCCTCTAGATAGCGCTCCTGAAAGTGGAGAAAAATCTGATCGTCTTCCAGGATGGCATTTTGGCTGATGTGGGAGTACCAGGTGGGCGTGAGGCGAATAAATCGACCTGGCCAAGGCGATGCAAACTTAAAAGGAAACCGGGCAATGAGGCGACATTCACCTTTGCGAATGGGCACGGCGTACACAACCGTTAGGGTTCTCCCAAACTGCTTCGACGTGAGGTCGTGATACATCAGGTTGGGTGCGATAAATCGCGTATCCTGCTGGCCTAGGGTGCCACGACGGGGGCCTTCTTCCCATTTCCCGGTAAAACCCTGTTTGCTAGCTTCAACCAGCTCTAGATCGACGGGGGTAGCATTGGCGCGGTTGCCGACGGTGCGGTGATGGGTATAGGGCACATGGCTGGCGTCCAGCACGTTTTCTAAGAGGGTCAGGGCATCGTAGGGCAGGTCGCGGACAATGTTGATGCAGACCCAGTCCTTTGGGTTTTCGAGCATCGGCTCAATGAGGGGAACGGCCACCAGGGCTGCATTTTTGGGCTGGCCGGGGTACACAAACAGTAGATCCTGATGCACCGCCGTGGGCAAAGACTTGACACAGGCTCTGGGCGATCGCAGTGCCGTATCAGCGCCCGATAGCTGGGGAATCTGCTCACACTGGCCACTGCCTGAAAACGACCAGCCGTGGTACGGGCACTCTAACTGCCCCGCCTCTGAAATCCGTCCCTCCGAAAGTCTGGCAAGACGGTGAGGGCACTGGTCTACCATCACCCGCCAAGCCTGCGCTGTTGGCTCCCACCAAATCACTAAATCCTGCCCCAGCAGCGTAAAAGCCGTGGGCTTTTGGCGATCGAGATCCTGCACTAAGGCCAGAGGATGCCATGCTTCAGCCCAGTCAAAACGCGCTGGGTCTGGTCCTCCGGCGGGGAGGGACTGGGGCACTGCATCAGCCGCGAAACCCTCGGCATGCTGCACGCCATCAGCCGAAGCAAGGGGAATGACGGAAAGCAAATCAGGAGAAGAAGGACTCATGGCAGGATCGATGCAACATTTCTTTACATCTTAGCTGTTCCCATCCAGTCTTGGCATTTTGGCAGCAGGGAATGGTCGCTGACGCCGTGGGCATCAGTGCTAGATATCAGTGCTAGATATCAGTGCTAGATATCTGTCTCCTGTTTCTGCCCTACTTCGCTGCGAGAATGCGTCAACATGCTTTGAATGATGGTGTTTGCGCGCTGCCCACTCTGCTGAACTTCTTGGCAATTGCGCTTGAGGTTGCCTAAAGATTCTTCAATCTGTAACTTTTGTTCTGGCTGTAATGGGTCTAATTTTAAAGAACTGGAGCTAAGCACCTGCTCTAAATTCTCGACCAAATCAATGGAGAGGAGCGAGAGGGAATTAATCAAGTCCAGGGGATTACACAGCTCATGGGCAACCCCCGCAACCATCTCACCTAGGGCCACCATTTTTTCTGCCTGAATCAGCTTACGCTGGGTTTGCTTGAGCTGGTCATAGGCAGCAGTGCGCTCTACAGTTTGCTGCTCTAGCGCTTGCGATAGGTTACGAAGTCTGAGGTGGACGGTGACTCTGGCCAATACTTCACTCTGCTCAAAGGGCTTGGTAATATAGTCAACTGCACCTGCTTCTAGCCCTTTAATTCGATGCTGGACGTCAGACAATGCTGTCATAAAAATGACGGGAATATCTTGGGTTTTCTCGTTGCTTTTGAGCTGACGACAGGTCTCAAATCCATCCATTCCAGACATCAAAATATCCAGCAATATCAGAGTAGGTGGATTCCGCATGGCTTGCTGAATGGCGCTTTCTCCGTCCATTGCCACTCGAATACTCCACCCAGAGTCACGTAGTGCTTGAGACAGGATGGCAAGATTGGTGGGATTGTCATCCACAATCAAGATGACTTCGGAGGTTGACTCTGTCATAAGAGGCTGAATTTACCTTTTGACTTTACTCTTAATTATTCCTGGAAATAATAATCCAGATCTATTATGACTTCGGTTAATTGTAATGTCAAAATAATCGATTATTAAAATCTAATAATTAGCCGTATTTTTCTGAAAGTTTCCAACAGAAAATGCCTTAGCACGTCGAGAATTTTCAGCGCTAGGGCAAAGGGTATTTAGCCTGGGCTTTAGGGAATACGGCGGCCAGAAACATCTGGACTTAAAGGTTTAGAGAATCTTGGAGCAATGCCTTAAGCGCATTGATGTGAAAGGCTTCTGCAAGCTGAATCAGGCGATCGCAAAAGGGGCCATACTGTTCGTTGGCTTGCTGCAGTGACTTTACCTGGGCAATCAGACCCTCTAGATTTCCTTGATCAACAAGGTCAAGCAGTGAACGGAGCAGGTCTGGGGGCGGCAGAATGAGCGCGGATTCTAAGGCAGACTCTGGGGCAAGAGGGGATAGATCTGAGGTCGTTTCTGAATAGATCCAGGTGAGGGATAAATGCTGTTGAAGAAGCGCGAAGAGCTGGTCAAGCTGAATAGGTTTTGCAAGAAAGCCGTTGGCTCCGGCAGCCAAGGATTGGGTTTGATCTTTTTCAAAGACGCTGGCGGATGAGGCAATGATGGGCACTGCTGTAAAGGCTGGCAGACGACGTAGGCTCTGGATCAGCTCAATTCCGCTTTGTCTGGGCATGACGAGATCGGTCACAATGAGGTCAGGCTGATACTCCTGAGCTTTTTGCAGTCCCTCTTCTCCATCCCACGCCTTGATAATCTCGAAGCCCAGCGGCGCTAAAGCGCTGTGCAAAAGCGCCTGATTCTCTCGCTTGTCATCGACAACCAAAATTGTTTTGCGGGAGCCTTGGTAGCCTTCAATTTTGGGTCTGTCTGCGGTGACGGTAGAAGCGGTCTCAAGCCACTGGCTACTGACGGGAACGCAGAGGTCAAACCAGAACTTGCTGCCGACTCCGGCCTGACTGCTGACTTGGAGCTGGCTGCCCATGAGGACCATGATTTCCTGGCTGATGGTGAGTCCTAGCCCTGTTCCTTCTGAGCGCTTGAGGCTGTCTCCGACTTGCTCAAAGGGCAGAAAAATCGTTTCGAGCTGAGAGTCGTCAATGCCCACCCCCGTATCTTCGATCGCAAAGCGGAGGGTGCAATAGGGGGAAGAGACCTGCTGTACGGTGATACGGAAAGTGACGCTGCCTTGATCGGTAAATTTTGTAGCGTTGCCGAGCAGGTTAATCAGGATTTGGCGCAGTCGTTTTTCATCCGCCTGAATTTGCTCTGGCAGGTAGGCGTCGGGCAAAAATTCAAACTCTAGTCCTTTTTGATCTGCCCGGAGCTGAAAAATTTCGATGATGCCCTGCAGGAACAAGGGGAGATGAATGGTGGTCGGGTAAAGCTCCATTTTTTGAGCTTCGATTTTAGACAGGTCCAGGATGTCGTTGATGAGGGTGAGGAGGTGAGTGCCGCATTGGTAAATGACGCGGACCCCTGCTTTGGCATCTGGGGATAGGGAATGACTATGCTCTAGAATCTGGGCATAGCCCAAAATGCCGTTGAGGGGCGTGCGCAGCTCGTGGCTCATGCTGGACAGGAAGGTACTTTTGGCGAGATTGGCGGCTTCGGCCGCTTCTTTGGAATGGGTGAGTTCGGCGGTGCGGGCGGCAACGCGCTGTTCAAGCTCGTTGTTGAGCTGGCGCAAAGAAATTTCGGCCTGTTTTCGAGTGGTGATGTCTTCGGCAATTCCGGCAATGCGGTACAGGGTGCCAGATTCGTTGAAGATGGGAAAGGCGTGATCGCTAATCCAGCGGAGGCTACCATCTGCTCGAATAATTCGGTATTCCAGCTCGTAGTTACGGAGTTTGTCCCCGAAACTAGAGCGGAGGCGTTCCAAGTCATCGGGGTAGATGATCGCCATCCAGTCCTCATGGTTCACGTAAAGGGCTTCGATGGGGCGCTGCCAAATTGCTTCGTAGGCAGGGCTAATGTAAAGGAAATTATTATCTGGGTCTGTGAGCCAAAAAATTTGGGTAATGTTTTCCGCCATCTGCCGGAACCGCTCTTCACTGGCGCGGATGGCAAGTTCTGCTTTTTTTTGCTCGGTAATGTCCTCGTAGGAACCCAGGATGCCAAAAACTGCGCCGGCCGGATCTCGCAGCGCAATTTTTGAGGTTTTGATCCACATGATGGATCGACTTGGGGTTACGCGCTGCGCCTCGTAGGTGAGTTTGACGGACGGATTTTGAATAATGTAGGCGTCGTCTTTGCGGTAGCGAGGTGCGTTGCTAGACCACGATAGCTCGCTATCTACCTTGCCAATAATTTGCTCAGGAGACTCTAGCCCCGCATCCTTGGCAAAGATTGTATTGCACCCTAAGTAACGAAACTGCCGATCTTTCCAAAATAGCCGCTGCGGGACGTTATTAATAACCAGCTCCAGCATGGCTTGAGAGGCCTGAAGCGCCATTTCAGCCTCCTTGCGATCGCTAATGTCGGTATGGGTACCCAACATGCGTAGAGGCCTGCCAGATTCATCCCAGGCGACGATCTTACCAATGGATAAAATCCACTTCCATTCGCCGCTTTGGGTGCGCTGCCGAAATTCTAGGGTATAGTCGGCAAGATCTCCAGAAATGTAATCTCGATACACTTGGGCTGCTTTTGCATGATCATCAGGATGCAGCCGCTCTAGCCATCGAGCATTGGTTTCTTGAAACTGGTCTGGATCATAGCCCAGCATGACAGCGTACTGGGGACTAACGATCGCCTCACCTGTTTGAATATTGAGATCATATAGCCCCTGCTTTGAAGCTACCATCGCAAGACGGAGACGTTCTTCACTGTCGCGGAGGGTTTGCTGGGATTCAAGCAACTCTTGGGTTCGAGTCTGCACCCGTGCTTCGAGCTGCTGGTTAAGCGCTTGGAGCGCTTCCCACACCTGGAGTCTTTCTAGCTCTGCGGCAGCTCTCGCTGCAAAAATACGGAGCAGTTGCTCAGTGCGCTCTGGGTGAGGAATGTCGCTGCGATTCAGAATACAAAGTACACCAATGGCTTCTCCAGCGGTGTTGGTTAAGACCAGGCCGAGATAGCTCTCGACCTCCATATGCTTTAGATCCACATCGAGGGGAAAGGAAGACTGAATGCCGGAGGGGCAGTAGTAGTAACCGTTTTCTAGGGTTAGCTCACAGGGGGTATGGAGAATTTCGTAGTTTATATTTGGTCGGTATTGCTGATCAGAGTAGACTGCAAGGGTTTCGAGGGTCTGGTCATTAATCCGTCTTGAAACAAACGCGTGGGAAATATTGAGCGCCTTTGCTACCTCCTCTACCAGCACTTTAAAGAAATTTTCGCCTGTGACTGAAGCAGTGCCCGCCGCTAAGCCTTGAATTGCGGCCTCTTGAAACTTGCGATCGCTAATGTCTACATAAAACCCCCAGTAGGCCACATCACCATTGGGCCGCTGCTCTGGCCGTGTATTAGCCTGAATCCACTTCACCTTTCCAGAGGGCGTGATGATGCGCCATTCATGGTGAAAGGGATTGAGGCTGACTAGGCTCTGCGCCATTGCTGCATTGAAGCCTGCCAGATCGTCAGGATGGTATTGATTAAAAAAGAGATCGGGATTGTTATAAAGCTGATCGGGCGTGACTTCAAAAATGGACTTAGACCCAGCGCTGATGTACTCAAAGGACTGAGAGCCATCGGGCCGGAGGATAATCACAAATAAAACACCGGGAGCCGAAAGCGCAATTTTTTGAAATCGTTCCTCGCTCTGACGCAGTGCTTCTTCGGTGCGCTTGCGATCGCTAATATCTCGCCCAATCACCAACACTTCATCCGGCCCGCAAACCACTACGCGGCATTCTTCGGTCTGAATTTCCCCCTCAACGCACAGTTCCTGTTCATAGACCTGCATTTCACCAGACTGGAGTGCTGCCTCAATTGCCGCCATTCTCCTCGCCGCAAGCAGCGGAGGTAGAATCTCGGCACCATGAGTGCCCACCATATCTTCTCGATTACCAAGGACATTCAGCAAGCCGTTGGCAATAAACGCACGATAAACTCCCTCGCGGCTCACTTTCATAATGAGATCCGGTAGTGCGCTCATCAAAGCACGCTGCTCCGCCTCACTTTGGCGGATCTGTTGCGTCCGTTCCTGGACTTCTTTCTCCAGGCTAGTATTCCAGGCTTCGAGCTGAGCATTGGCCGCTTTCAGTGCAGATTGCTGCTGCCCAAGCTGTCGTTCTTGCTGATGACGGCGCAGCGCTTCTGTAACCGTCAGGTTCAGATCTAGCTCGTTCCAAGGCTTAGAAACAAAGCGATACAGATTCGCATGGTTTACGGCATTCCCCACCTCTTCCGCTCTAGCCTGCCCCGTGAGCATCACCTTCAAAATGTTGGGATGGCGGGTATGCAGCTCAATTAAAAAGGCGTCTCCTTTCATCCCTGGCATAATTTGGTCGGCAATGACCAGGGGAATTTCAATTTCTGCTTCCAATAACTCCTCAATTAAGGTCAGTGCCTCATCGCCATCTTCCGCAATTTCGATCGCGTAGTTAGGGAACTGCCGCAAAAGCTGGTTTCTCAGGGTCAGCAGTACATTGCGCTCATCATCAACGCAAAGAATAGTGGGCTTACTCATGGGACATAGCTCCGTCAGTTGCCGCAGTAGAAACCGGAGGCGAGGCAGGGGGCGAGGCAGGGGGAATGACCGATGTGGGCAGATCTGGCAAAGGCAGCCTGACGGTAAACGTCGTCCGACCGGGCTGACTCTGCACCTGAATGTCTCCCGCATGCTTGTGAACAATTTGTCGGACAATATCTAGCCCCAGTCCACTCCCTTCCCCTCTCGGCTTAGTGGTGATAAAAGGCTCAAAAATGCGGGACTGCATCTCCTCCGGAATACCCGCGCCGGAGTCTGTAATTTCAATGACAGCATGGGTCTGATCATAGCTGATGCAAATTTCTAACAAACCCCTTTGGTTCGTGGTCTTGTTGGTGGCCTGGCTTGCGGCCTGACTTGCGGCCTGACTTGCAGCCTTGTTGATGGCATAGATTGCATTGTCAATTAAGTTGACCCAGATTTGAGTCAGCTCATCTGGGTTCCCTAAGAATGGAGGCAGGTCGGGGGTATAGTGGCGCAGCACTTTAATCCCTTGCCGCAGACGGCTTTCGCAGAGGGTCAAGACAACTTCAATGCTCTCCGCAATAGAAAACAGGCTTTGCTCGTCTGCTGCACTGCGATGGCTATAGGTTTTCAGAGCAAAGACAATTTTGGTGGCGCGGTCTACTTCCTGCTGAATACTGTGGGCATTCTGGCTTTGAGAAACGAAGGTATACGCCATTGCTAAAATTTCTAGGCAGTTGGGGGCCTGGAGGATGGATTCGTAGGGCGCTAGGTCTTGCGTTAGCCGCAAAAATACAAGCTGGGTGGCGACTTCTTCTGCCTGGGCAATGCCCCGCGCGCTGAGGTCAGCCTGAAGCTGACGGCGAAGCTGACGCTCTTCTTTAGTGGAGAGGGACTGCTTGATCGCCAGCGCCGCGTCAACCAAGTCTAAAAATGCTGCGTGCTGCTGAGAAGACAAGCTCTGCTGAAGGGTAGGCCACTCTTGAAAGGCCGCATTAAAAGCTGCCAAAATGTTGCTGGTTGCGCCCCGGATGACGCCCAGGGGCGTATTAATTTCATGGGCCACGCTGGCCGTTAGCTGGCCGAGGGCGGCCATTTTTTCTGCCTGAATCAGCTCTGTTTGGGCAGACTGTAGCTCAGTGAGCGCAGTGGAAAGCTCTTGGGTGCGCTCATAGACTCGATGCTCTAGGGTTTGAGAATATTCGGCAAGCTGATCTTCTGCCGCTTTGCGATCGCTGATGTCACGTGCAATGCCCTGCAATCCCACGATCTGCCCCTGCCCATCAAACAGCGGAGAAATGTTGGTATTCAGCCAAATCCAGCGTCCATCCTGGTGGGGCGCACGAAACTCTAGGTCAGCGCGTTTATGCCCCGTTTTCAGCAGCGTTTGAACCGCATCAAAGACAATCGGCAAATCGTCTGGATGGGTGAAATCTGCAATCGGCTGATGCTGGTATTGCTCGGCTTCGTAGCCTAGCACATCAAAAAACTGGGGCGAAAGATAGCCAAAAGTGCCGTCTGGCATGACGGAGTACAGAATATCGTTACTATTCTCCACCAACCCTCGAAACTTCTGCTCACTCTGCTGCATGGTTTGGTAGAGCTGAGCATTTTTGAGCGAAATGGCGGCTTGGGTGCTCAGCAGACTCAGCACCTTGAGGCGGTCACGGGTGAAGGCCCCCACTGTGAGGTTATTTTCTAGATACAAAATGCCCATCAGCTCTCCCCGGTTGAGCATGGGGCTACAGAGCAAACTCTTGGGCTGTTGCTGCACTAGGTAAGGATCGCTTTCTACTAGATTGGCGATCGCATCTTCTAGCAAAACTGGCTTTAGGGTGCGCTTGACCGTCTGGACAATGGAAAGGGGAACCGCATGGCTCGACTCCACGGGAATAGCATGCAAAAAGACGGGAAGCTGATCGGGCTGAGTCATCGCCTCGATGACGCAGGCATCCCCGTCGCATAAAAGCAGGACACATTTATCTGCACCGGCATTCTTGAGCAACACCTGTAGCAAGGTTGAGAGCAGCTTCTTTAGCTCAATTTCACCAGACAGCGCGTGAGACGCCTCTAAAATTGTGGAGAGGTCAAGGGATCGGGAACCGCTGGTGCTGATGGAGTGATCCGATGGATGGGTCTGTACGGTGCTGTTGAGAATATAGGGTTGTCCTGGCTGCAAAATTGGTGCCAGCAACAAAGGAAAGCGATGTTCTAGGCTAGCGGTCTTGGTTTTAGCGCCCCAGCGGCCATAGGAGTAGTAGGCGTCAATGAGATAGACCTGAGCTACTTTTGTCTTGCCCCAGTCTAGGTAAAACTGCGCGGCTAATTCCTGGGCCAAGGCTTCTTCATGGGTGACTGCCTGCTCCTGAGCCAAGGCGATCGCGCGATCGTACAGGTCAATGGCCGCTGCCAAATCGCCAGACAGCCGAGCCATTTCCGCCGAAAGTAGCGCATAGCGGTGTAAAAAGTTTTCTGGGCAGTGGTCAGCCCAGGCTTTAAAACGCTGCTGCTGCTGGGTCAGGGTTTCCCAATACTGCCGCTGCCGCTCTGGGGGTGCGGTTGGATACAGCATCACCAAGCTGAGGGGGTAGTAAAAGTGATACTGAATGACCGGGAAAAAGCCTAGATTTGCCTCTAAGGTTGTTTCGATTTCTTGGGCAACACTGACCGCCGCCTCATAGCGCCCTTCAAAATAAAGTAGCTGTATCTTTAGAAAGCCGTACCAGTTGAGTCCGTGCTCAAAATTATTCTGCCGCCAGACGGCAAGGTAGGCAGCATCTGGGTTCTCTGAACTGGCCGAATCGTTTAAGAACGATCCTGTTGGCAGCATTTCCCCGACGGAAGACATCCCCTGAAACTGCAAAAGACATTGGCGCTGAAAATGAAAGGCGCAGAGCATGTTATGGTCATTCACCTGCTCCACATAGCTAAGGTATTTCTCACTTGCAGCGTAAATATCCGCGAGGCGATCGCCCTGAATCAGCATCCCCCAAATCGTAAACACCACCGCCCATACCCCGTAGATCAAATCCCCGGACTCGCGGCATAGCTGAAACGACTCCTGATACAGCGGCAGATTTGTCCTGAGGGGCTGACAGTAAGGGTTAATGGCATGGGCAAAAATATTGTTGGTCTTTGCCATAAACTGCGTACTGTGGAGCTGGCGATCCAGCTTTAAGCCCAGGGTTCCAAAGGCATAGGCGGCTTGATAGTTCTCCTGCATAGCCAGATTAAGACCGTACAGGCAGTACACATGGCCAGAGCATTCTATGTTTCCATATTCCAGGCAAATATCGACCATTAAAAGTAAGCTCAACTGGCTGAGGGTTTCATTGCCTCCTGCGTAGGCAACCGCCCATAAAGCCACCAGTAAACCCATCCGAGCCTGCTGCTCTGGGTTCTGCATCGGTGCAAGGTGCAGCAAGGTTTCCGGATCAATCCCGGCTAGCTTCGCCTCCAGCCTCTGCCTCTGCGCTGCAATCAGCTGCTGTTGCGCCGCTTCCGTGGGCGGTACCTTCAGCCCTAGTACACTCAGTGCATGAAGTCCAGCCTTATAGCTGGCCTGGATATTCTCGCCCTGAGTAATACTCATCGTCATTTGCAGGCTATAGATTGCAGCTTTATCAAACCGATTCTGCAGCCGCTTAGCCTGAATAAGCGCTACCTCAGACAGGGCTCTAGCCTGCTTAAAATTACCGCTGAGATATTCACATTCAGCACAGTTTTTGTAGAGTGCAAAGGCCAGGGGGTAGTCAACCTCCCAACTCTGATCGCTCAGGTGCGCAATGCCCGCCTGAAAATACTGGAGTGCAGCTTTGTAAGCGGTGGAGGCTTGAGCCTTTTTTCCCGCAATTAAATTCAGTTGAGAAACTGGCACAGCGGCGATCGCTTCTGCATCGTTGCCTGGGTTGGACTGGACTGCGTTTTGATGCGTTGAGGAGATATGGGATGAGGGGGTATGCGATAAGACTTGATGCGATAAGGCTTGATTGAGGTGGTTCACAATTTCAAATACCCGCCCCTCCAGGTCGGCTGGAGATGTATTGCGGTAAAGCAGCAGGCCAATTTTGAAATGGATTGCTGCTGTTTGCGCCTCCGAAATTAGTGCGTAAGCAGCCTGCTGAATTCGGTCATGGAAGAACCGATAGGCAATGGGCGTCTGATCAATTTCCCGTAGGGCGGCTCTCTCCTCGCTAACATTCTCATTAACGCTCTGACTAACGTTCTGGCTCACTTCCTGAGCCGATCGCTCAAGGGTGGCTGTGGCTCCCAGATAAAATTTATACCCGTCCTGCACCGGGACTAAAAATCGCTCTTGAAGGGCAGGCCAAAGGGTTGAAGCGAGTTCTGCCTCAGGGATTTCAGAAATAATGGAAAGGGTTTCTAGGTCAAAGGCGTTGCCGATGCAGGCCGCGAGCTGTAGCGCTTTCTGGGTGTCTTCTGGCAGCTTTTGAAGCTGTACCCTCATAAAGGCCACCACATCTTCGCTAAAGGTGTGGCGCTGAAGATCCTGCATCTCCCACTGCCAGCCGCGATCGCCCTCAAACTGCATTAACCCCTCACCATGCAGCATCTTGAGAAACTGAATGCTGAAAAATGGATTGCCCTGGGTTTGGGCAAGGGTTAGCTCGGTCAGTGGCAGTGCCTGGGCTGCACTGCACAGGAACGTATCCTGAATCAACTGGCTTAGGGCAGGCTGATCTAGGGGCAGGAGGGTAATGGTATTGATGTTGAGGGCAGGTTGATCTGCTTTCTGGATCTGGGCTCTCTGATTCTGGGCTTTCTGGTTCTGGGCTCTCTGATTCTGGGCTTTCTGATTCTGGGCTTTCTGATTTTGAGAAAGCTTGTGCTTCCCTCTACCCTGCCGCATCTGATCGAGCGTTAGCATCAGGGGATGGGAAGGGAACACTTCATGATCACGGTAGGCACCAATGACCAACAAGTGATGAATGTCCTGAGACTCTAGAAGCAACCGCATCAGCTTAAGAGAGGCGGTATCTGCCCACTGGAGATCGTCTAAAAAAATCACCAGGGGGTGAGCGGACTGGGCAAATACCTGAATGAATCGCTGGAACAGTCCGTTAAACCGATTTTGAGCTGCACTGCCCCCTAGCTCTACCACGGGAGGCTGCTTCCCAATGACGCGCTCTAGCTCTGGAATAACGTCCATGATGACTTGAGCGCTTGCACCCAGGGCATTTAGAATTTTTGCCTTCCAATCCGCAAGCTCGGCATTGGAAGTGCCCAGGAACTGCCCCATTAAGGATCGAAACGCCTGCACAAAGGCATTGAACGGTACGTTGCGGTTAAATTGATCAAACTTTCCTCGAATGAAGTAGCCGCGCTGCCGGACGATGGGCTTATGGATTTCATTCACGACAGCGGTTTTACCAATGCCAGAGAAACCAGCCACCAGCATGAGTTCTGTGCTGCCTTGGCTGGTGCGATCAAAAGCGTCCAGCAGCATTGTCACTTCGGCCTGCCGACCGTATAGTTTTTCAGACATGAGTAAGCGATCGCTGAAATCACGCTGCCCCAGATCAAAAGGTGCAATCATCCTGGTTTCGTTGAGCAAACGAAGGCAGCGCTCTAGGTCATACTTAAGACCCAGCGCTCCTTGGTAGCGGTCTTCCGCATTTTTGGCCATCAGCTTGCCCACCAGCCGGGACAAAATGAGCGGCACATTGGGCTGCACAACATGCACTGGGGTAGGCTGTTTTGCAAGGTGGCAGTGCACCAGCCCCATCGGGTCATTGGACGCAAAGGGAACCTGCCCCGTCAGCAGTTCGTAGAACGTGACCCCAAGGGCATAGAAATCGCTGCGGTAGGTAATCCCTCGATTCATGCGCCCGGTCTGCTCTGGGGCAAGATAGGTCAGCGTCCCTTCTAAAACATTGGGGCTTAGAATTTCTTGGTTTTCCTGGGGCAACAGGGAAGCAATACAAAAGTCAATCAGCTTGACCTGATGACTTTTGGGGTGAATCAAAATATTGGCAGGCTTAATATCCTTATGAATGACGCGGTTGCGATGCAGTGCATCTAGGGCGTCCGCAAGCTGAATGGCAATGGACAAAAAGGTCTGGAGAGACGGAATGCTGCTGCCCATTGCCCCCAGATGCTGCAGATCTCCATGCTTAAACCATTCCTGGAGTGAAATGCCGCCATAGTCCTCCATTACCAGGACATAGCTATTGTTGTGGCGCTCTAGAGCAAGGGGGATCACTAGAGTGGGCTGATCTAGGGATTGCACGATCGCATACTGATTGCGAAACTGCACCAGCTCATAAAAGCTGGGGAACGGATTCCGCAAAAATTTAAGCACCACAGGGCGCTGATCCTGACTCCGCATCCCCCGATAGACCAAGGTGCGATCGCTGGCGTAGATCTGTTGAGTAACTCGATAGCCAGGTAATTGTAGGGGGGCATCCATTATCGATCTGATCGTCAGCGCACGCTTCAGGTTTTAGGTTTAGGGTGCCCAAATCCTGGCCAAAGTTGGCAAAGATAATCAGTATAGATAAATTACGTTCAGATAAATTACGTTTAGATAAGTTGCATTCAGATAAGTTGCGCTCAGATGTCTACAGTCTTCAGAGAGTGGGGTTTGGAGCTATGGGTCAGAGGAATGGACGAGAAGAACGGATCAGCGTAAATCATCGGGGGGGTCTTGGGTGGATTCCTCAGGGCTGACCTCTTCTTTGAGTCCCCGCAATGCCTTCCCCAATGCCCCCCCTAACTCTGGCAAACGCTTAGACCCAAAGACTAAGACCGCCACTAGAATAATGAGGCCACCCTCGACCCAACCTAGGTTGAACATTCTAATCTGCCTCAATTCAACGTCGTGTGTAGATGCCGTGCAGCGGGTCGTCCTGTCGCAGCTCATGCAGTTGGACGCCGCCAATAATCAGTACCGTATCATCAATTTTTCGAATCTTCAGAGTCATCTTCAGAGCCGTTAGGAAACACTGAAGGGAGCACTGAACGAAACATTGAAAGAAACACTGACGCTTGCTGCCCTAATTGCGGCACCACAGTTTGTCGCCTCATTCACCATGACCCCTCAGCCTTCTGCCTTTTCCACACCAATCATTGCAGCGCTAAAACGGTTTCGGGAGTCTCTGGGTGCGACGTTCCATACACCAGGGCACAATCGAGGCCAGCAGATCCCTGACTGTATGGAAGCGCTCATCGGCAAACTCCCCTACCAGCACGACTTCCCAGATTTACCCGGACTCAGCCTCTTTGAAGCCGACGGCGCGATCACCCAGGCCCAGGACTTAGCCGCCCAGCTCTTTGGGGCAGAGCGCACTTGGTTCTTGGTGAATGGCTCCACCGTTGGCATTCTGGCCGCCATTCTGGCCGTGTGTGGCGGAGAGAGTGCAGGTGCAGGGATGGGCGCAGGGGTGGGGACAGGCAAAAAAATTATTCTGCCGCGCAACGTCCATCAGTCCGTCATTTCTGGGCTAATTTTGTCGGGAGCCATGCCCATCTACGTCACTCCGGAGTCTGATGTAGCCTGGGATCTGGCCTACTGCATTACACCAGAAAGCGTCGCCGAGGCCCTAGCCCAGCATCCTGACGCCAGCGCGGTGTTTATGGTGTCCCCAACCTATCACGGCGTTTGTGGCGATATCAGCGCGATCGCAACCCTTGCCCACCAGCACGGCATCCCGCTCATTGTGGACGAAGCCCACGGCGCACATTTTGCCTTTCACGCCGACCTGCCCCAGTCCGCCCTCGCTGCGGGCGCAGATCTAGTGGTGCAGTCTACCCATAAGCTGCTTGCCGCCCTGACCCAATCCTCCATGCTGCACCTCCAAGGCAGCAGAATTGATGCAGATCGGGTCAGCAGACTGCTCCAGATGCTGCAGTCCAGCAGCCCCAGTAGCCTACTGCTCGCCTCTCTAGACGCCGCGCGACACCAAATGTCGACCCAAGGCTCGGCTTTAATGGCAAAAACGCTCCAGCTTGCCCGTCAAGTCAGGACACAGCTTCAGGACATTGCGGGGCTGGCGCTACTAGAGCCCCCTCCCGAAGCAACATCAGGCTTCATCACCCTTGACCCCACCCGCATCACCGTTGACCTGAGTGCTTTAGGCACCAATGGATTTTTAGCCGATGAGCAGCTCACCCATGAATTTGGCGTCACGGCAGAATTGCCCACCCTGCGGCAGCTCACCTTTATCATCAGCTTGGGAAACACCTCAGAAGATGCCCTAAGTTTGGTGAAAGGGCTAGCGCAGCTTACTCAACGATCGCTCAACTCACGCGCTCCAAGCCCCTTCATTCAGGAATGGACTCAGCGCTTAGAAGCGATAACGCTGCCTATTGTGGAGATGCCCTCTTGCGCTCCACGGCAGGCTTTTTTTGCCCCCCAGGAAAGTATTTCCCTTGCTGCGTCTATCGGCCGAATCAGCGCCGAAACGATCTGCCCCTATCCTCCCGGTATTCCGCTTCTGCTGCCGGGACAGCGCATCACAGCCCAGGCGATCGCCCAGCTTCAGACAGTCCAAGCTCTGGGTGGACTCATCCTAGGTGCTGCCGACCCTGACCTACGACAAATTCAGGTGGTCAAATGCTAGTAGTCAAACGCTAGTAGTCAAATGCTAGTGCTCAAATGCTAGCGATACCAGCTAACCTATCGGCAACACCCTCAGCTAAAGCACAGGTGGCGCTGGGCGTCTGAACTCACCCAGCCCTCCGCCTTAAACTCCTTTAGCAAGCGCGTCACCGTGACGCGAGTGGTGCCAATGAGGCTAGCCAATTGCTGATGGGTCAAACGAGTGCTGAGACGAGTGCCCTTCGCAGTGGCCTGCCCTAAATCTTGGCGCAGCAAATACAGTAGCTGACGGAGCCGATCATCCACCCGACGATAGCCCGCGATCGCCAAGAGCGCCTCTGTCTGCTGTAGCCGCCGCATTAGCTCTCGAAATAACCCCTGAGCCAGTCGCGGAGACTGCTCCACCTCCATAATATGCACCCGCATTAGCACCACTTCCGTCAGAGCGATCGCCTCGTAAGGGTTGAGCTGAGAAAACGGCATTCCAAAAGGCATTGAAGGACACGCAAGCCCCAGAAGTCCTTCATCTCCACTAGGGTAGAGCGTACTCAACTGAACCACCCCGCGACAGACAATGAAAACATCTGTTGTCTTCATCGTAATAAACTGGCCGCCCTTAACCGTCATCACGTTACGACCCTGGTACAGCTCTTCCAAGAGCGATCGCCAATCGGTCGGAACAGAAGCCGCTGCAAGCGCTAAGTAAGACATTTGCGAGAAAGCCTCAATACTTTCGCTTTAGCTTAAACCCGCAACTTCAACAGCAGGTAATGTCTAGGTTTTGAGCAGGTTAAGCTTTAGGCACCAGCGCCTGTCATTTAGCAAAGGTAATTAGAAAAAGTAATTTGCAAATTACTTTTTCAAAGGTAATCCTAGCAAAAGGAATCCAGGGTGCAGGAGTTGAACCTGCCTAGCGCGAATTATGAGTTCGCTGCCTCAACCGCTCGGCCAACCCTGGCTAGGTCAATGACTATCATATCTGGTATAGTCCAAATCTAGCCTGCGAGCAATAAGCCCCAAGCAAAATGCGCTCAGTAAAGATGCGCTTGAAAGACGCGCTTGCTGTCAGGAAAAGACATAGGATACGGGTTGTGAAAGTAGATCAGCTTCTTAAAAAGGCTTCGACCTCCATCGGCCAAATACAGATTGACCGCTCAGTACAGCTTACCCTAGGGCTTTTAATTGGAGTGCTGGGCTTAGGAATACTGAGTGCAGTTCTAGGCTTTTTATTTGGTCATGAATCCTTAAAGGGCGTGACTCAGCCAGACATGAACCCCTTTGCTGGGGGTGCTGCACCCCAGCAGCAGTTTCCTCGCCAGGGCAATTTTTTACTGAAAGAGAGCGAAATCTTAGCCAAGGTTGAGCGAGAAACCAAAAATATTTCTAAGCCAGATGAGCCCAAGAAGCCTGCCCAAGAGGCCAAGGACGCCAATCAGAAAGACCCCGCAAAGCCCAGCGCATCGCCGAGTCCTGTCACCCAAACTTCTTTGCCCATTTCCGTGCAGTCTCAGGGGATGCGACTAGAGGTTCGCTCCTTATCCGCCGACTCCGACGGGCTAACGCTAGAAGTGACGATGCAGAATGGGGGCGCGAAGGAAGTCCAGTTTCTCTACGACTTTTTAGATGTTTCTGACAATCAGTCTTTGTTTTTATCCACCGAAGTCCGAGGGTTGCCCACTAAGTTTGCGCCAAAGAGCGAATCCTTTAGCGGGGTCATTAAGGTGTTTGGGGCTTCTGCGGACAGCGTTAAGTGGCTTTCCCTTTCACTGGCAGACTATCCAGATCAAAAAATTGAGCTGAAGATTCCCAAGATTTTGATCAAGCAATAGCCTGGGAGTCAGGTCATGGGTGCCCAGACTGGCGATCGCGTTTGACGATTCAGATTTTTAATCTGTATTCTGTATTTTGCGCCTTGATTTTGCGCCTTGTATGCTTTAAGGGTTCTATGAGAATTCGATAAGTATTCTGCAAGATGTGCACCAGGCACTACCCCGGCTCAACGGTGATTAGGCTATTATCAGGGTCAGCTCTGCGATCGCTCAGCAGATGCTTCAGGCGTACCATTTAGGGTGATCTCGGTGGTCTTACCTCTGACTGAGGTATTCTCAAGTCTTTTTGTTATTTTTTTGCTGATTGCCGTCAATTCATTTTTTGTGGCAGCCGAGTTTGCAGTGGTTTCGGTGCGGCGCACGCGGATTCAGCAGTTGGTGCAGGAGGGCGACCCCCAGGCCAAGGCAGTTCAGAAGCTCCAGCGCGATATTGAACGACTGCTCTCCACGACGCAAATTGGCATTACGCTCTCAAGTCTGGCTCTGGGCTGGATGGGGGAAAGGGCGATCGCCAGAATTTTGTTTAGCTGGTTTCAGCAGGTTAATAGCGCGGCCAATGGAGCCAGCAGCGAGACAAGTGAGCTGGGCTACTGGATGGCCCATTCTCTCTCCATTCCCATCGCGTTCATTGCGATCGCCTACCTCCAGATTGTGCTGGGGGAGCTATTGCCCAAGACTCTGGCCATGAACTATTCTGAAGCGATCGCGCGGTCTTTAGGCCCCATTAGCTTTACCATTTCGCGACTCTTCACCCCCTTCGCTTGGGTTTTAAATCAGTCCACCCGTCTCCTGTTGAGGCTGATCCGCTTACCCGCAGGCTCTGCTGCTTTTTTTGAATCCGTGACCTCCAAAGAGCTTCAGCTGATCATTGAATCCTCTTCGGGCAGCGGCGACCTCGAAGAAGACGAGCGCGAACTTTTAAAAAATGTCTTCGAGTCCGGCGACACCCTAGTCGAAGACGTCATGATTCCCCGCACCAGCATCCAGGCGATCGAAGCGCAGTCCACAGTCCGCGAGTTCTTAGAAGAAGTCTCACGGACAGGGCACAGCTACTACCCCGTAATGGACGAGTCCCTAGACCAAATTCGCGGTGTTCTTTACTACAAGGATGTCCTGAGAGAGCTACCCTTTGTCTCCCTCGACTTTGATAGCCCCATCCAGCCCTGGGTGCAAACGGCCTGGTTTGTGCCAGAGGGAACGCCCATCCAGGAGGTACTGCAAACCATGCAAAAGTACCAGTTGGGCGTCATCATGGTGCGCGAGAGTGAATTTGACGGAACGGCTGGCCTCGTGACCCTCCAGGATCTGATCAAGGCCATCATTGGGATTGACGATGAAGCATCATCCCCCCAGGATCTGCAAATTGTGGAGCAGGACAACCACACCTTCATTGTGCAGGCCCAGACCGACCTAGAGCTGATTAACGAACAAATTGGGCTAGACCTTCCTCTACAGGATGACTATCAAACCTTGGGCGGTTTTTTGATGTTTCATCTTCAGAAGATTCCAGACCCAGGAGAGCAGCTTTTCTACGAAGATTTAGAAATGCAGGTGCTTTCAATGGAAGGGCCACGGCTGGATAAAATTCTCATTCAGCGCCTTAGTCCTGGGGAAGTAGGTTCTGAGGAAGTAGGTTCTGGAGAAGTAAGCCCTGGAGAAGCAAATCCTGGAGAAGCAAGCCCTGGAGAGGTGAGCGAGATTGCAGGGGGAGTATTTGAATCGGCTACCCCAAGCAAGCAGCCTCTGGCGGAATAAACCCTATGGTTTCGGGTCTTAATAGGCATAAGGCTTATTCGGTTCAGGGATAGGCACCATTGCGTTCGCCTGAATAACCACCTGGCGCTTGCCGTTAAGGGTTTCAGTGATCATTTTGCCCTTGACCGTAAACCAGCGATCGCTAGGTACACTCTTGCGGCTTTGGGTGAGCTTGACGGGTAGCCCCACAGGATAGACATCTGCGGCACAGCAGGTAATCACAAAGCGGGTCAGGGTGAAATAGTTATCGGGGAGGTTGTCGGTGTACACCACAAATCCATCCGTGGACACTGGCTGTCCGGTGTAGGCATCGGGTTCTGGGTATACATCCAGCGTACGAATCCAGTCAATCAAGGTTTTCGTTTCCGGTGCCTGTCCTACCCGAAAGGCTTGAGGCCGTACCCGTGTCACGATATTGGCATCCTGGAGGCCGCGCTGAATGGCAGTTTGACTCGCAAAAGGTCTGGGCGTAACCACAAGGCCCACCACCGCTGCAGCAAGCAGGACAATGCTCATAAGTCCGGGCGGCAAGAGCGTTTGGTGCGCTTCACGGCTGCCTTTTTGTCGCGCAATTTTGATCAAACTAAAAAAGGCAATGATCAGCAGTACAAAGCCCGCCGTAATGGTTAGCGCAAAGTAGTTAGGGTGAATGAGCAACCCTAACCTACCGTTGCGCCAGTAGTACAAAAACAGCGCGCCCCATAGTCCTAAGGCAAATGTCTCAATCCACTCCGGCAACATTGCTGCCCAGCGAATGCTTGCTTTTTGGTTCATGTTGCCTCCTGCACCTGCCTTCGCATTGTGCCCGAACTTTTGCCCGTTTGCCAGTTTGGATTGCCAGTTTGGGTTGATTCAGATCCGTTTGATTTCCTTAGCGATCGCTAACATCCATCCCAACACCCATCCCACAGGCCCATCCCACACGCCATCCCCTCAATCTTTACAAACCCTCACCCTACCGGACTGGAATGCATGAGCTGCACAATCTCATCCGCCTGAGTTGGTAGGGCCGCAGTCAAAACTTGAGGCCCCTTTGGCGTAACCCACACATCATCTTCAATCCGAATACCGCGCACATCCTCAAACGTTGCTAGACGCTCCCAATTCACGCAGTCTTCAAGCGCGGCCTGCTGACGAGCGGCTCCTAAAATAGCAGGCACCTGATAAAACCCAGGCTCAATGGTAACGACCATCCCAACCTGAAGCGGCCGATGAAGGCGAAGATACTGCATTCCACAGCGATCGCTTCGAGTACGGCCTGGAGCATAGCCCGCCAAGTCTCCTAAGTCTTCCATATCGTGGACATCTAGCCCCAATAGGTGCCCCACGCCGTGGGGAAAAAATAGGGCGTGAACCCCGCGCTCCACCAGCGTCGTAGGGTCGCCCTTCAAGATGCCTAGATCGACTAGCCCTGCTGCAATCACCCTCGCCGCAGTGAGATGAACCGCTGCATATTCAACACCGGGGGCGATCGCCGCAATGCAGGCATCATGAGCCGCTAGCACCACGTCATAAATGGCTCGCTGCGTGGCCGACCACTGACCAGAAACAGGCCAAGTGCGCGTCACATCTGCCGCCCAACCTAGCGGATGCTCAGCACCCACATCCGCCAAAAGTAAATCTCCAGGCTGAAGCTTGCGGTGGGAGTAGAGATTGTGCAGCACTTCGCCCTGCACCGTCACAATGCTGGTGTAGGCAGTGGTCATGTTTTCTGCCAAGAGGACTGACTCCATCGCAGCGCGCACCTGGGCTTCAGTATGGGCAGAGTGTGTCTGGTGTATCCCCGCCAGATGAGCCCGTACTGTCACCGTTGCAGCCTCCTGGATTGCCGCGATCGCCGATTCATCCTGCACCAGCCGCAACTGAACGAGCGCCTCCGCAAGATCTCGATCGATGCCCTGGAGATCTGTCGCGTCTTGCCAGCTGCGCCCCAGAACCTGACTCTGCTGCGATCTCGTCCATAAATCCTGCACTGGAATCGTCGCAGCTGCCCGATAGTCGGGAAAGTGAGAGAGAGGGTAGTGTGCGATCGCGCCAATCTGCTCCGCAATCTGCTGTCGCGTAGGAGAAACGCCATGCCAAAGCGCATCTGAGTCAGGCACATCCTCCATCAATAGCGTCACCTGCCCCTGATGAAGACAAATGGCTGCACCCTGAATAGGCAAACCCGCAAAATACAAAAAGTGGCTGCTGGCTCGAAACGAGTATTGATTCGCTAAAAAATTTTTGGACGGTGCCCTACCGGACCATAAAAGCACCGGACTTTCAATCAAAGCCCCTAGCTTTTGCCGCCGCTGCTGAAGAACCTTAGCCAAAGCTGAATCAACGCTATACATCGAGGAAAAACGCTCGGCCATTCATACAGGAGTCTTTATCCACCCTGGACGAGATAGTTCCTAAAGTCAATTCAAAAGCCAACGTCATTACAGCCAACGTTAGCCCAACTCAAAAATCACCTGAAGCACCAGCCCAGCCTTCACATTGACTGGGCACTTTACCTAAACTTCATTTTGATCCGCCAAGGATAAATAGCAGCCCAAGGCGCAGGCCACAACCCAAAAACTCAGAACCTGGGTAGCAAAGGATTCCCACATGATATAGAAGACGATTTGTTAACTTATGTAAACAATGATACCGCATTCTTAACAAAGTAGGGTCTGCCCCCTCAAGGTTTTGTTTTACCCTGCCAGCACCTTACCCAACGCCTTACCAGCGAATAACATCGGTAATCTTGATCCCATTTTTACCGTGGGAGTAGTTATGGCGGGGCAAAATCTGGTGTATTTGATGATGGGCTTCAATTTCAGCACCGTGCTCTTTAAGGAACTGCTTAATGGCAGGCCGATTACAGCCCGTCAGCTCAGCCAGGGCATTTTGGTTAATCGCCCATTTCTCGGCATTGCTGCGATCGCCTGCATCGTTGTGAGAAACGATCGCATTAAAGGCACGGTTTAGCTTTTCATCCGCACTGCCCTTGGCGTGGCTCTTCTTCAGCTCCTTGCTGTCAAATTCAGTAAAGTTACCCTTGACGCCTGATGCACTGCGCCGAGTCGTTGCGGCCATTCTAGCCAAGGGTGCGCCGCTGGTCACTGTTTGAAGCACCTGCACCAGCGTTTCGTTTAGCGCCTGTTGCTGCTGAGCCTGCTGCTGAGCCTGAGCCGTCAGGCGATTCATAGCAATCAGCAGTTGGGAGGCCAATGCCGCAACCTTGCGAAATAATTCCCCTTCGGACAGGGCTGAATCAGCCTCAATATCCAGGCTTGCCGCCTGAGTTTCTGCCCAATTTAGAAACTGCTTTAGCTGTTCTGCCTGGGGTTGTCCTTCAATTTGTTGCACCAAGTTATCCCAGCGCTGCCAGTCTACTGCTTCTCCCTGAATTTGCCGCACTTCGCCAAAGGCTTCCGCGCGCTCTGCTGCTCTTTCAGACGCTTCAACATTAAATGCTTCAACATCAGATGCTTCAACATTAGGTGCTTGCTCAGACGATTTAAGGCCAACATCAACGCTTAGGGGCTGACCAGAACCCAAAGAAGAAGCTGAGGGTTGAGACCCTTTAGGGGCGGAAGGTGGCTGCTGTTTCGTTCTAGGTGACGAACGTCGCTTTAGGTTCATGGTTTCTATCAATTGATCCCCCATCTCAAAAAAATGATGTACTTTAGCTTGCTAAGGGTTTGTGGTAGTTTTATCGAGACAGCAACGGTTGAAGAAGATACTGTGAGCTATCAAGATAAAAAAAGCTTTTTTTGAGACAAAAAATCTTCGACGTACCACACAGCAAAAGCCTTCTCCGCACAAGAGTCTCTCCGCGCACCGAGACGTGGCGCAGCAAAGAATCGTTAAGGCTCAGCCCTTTGTTAAGAGGGTTTACCACCCAAGACTATCCCGACTAAATTCCCTCGATGATGACCTCAAAAGAGAGGGTTCTGGGCGAGTAAAAATCTTGGAAAAGCTTCCTGTAAAGCTATATTGCCCATCTTTTTTGTCGAATAGCCTATTCTTCCTAAGAATCTTTTTCGCTGACAGGAATACATATACCCCACCGTTCTGGCTTCGTTAGCTGAAAACGCTGAAGCATTAAGCCCTAGGGGCAACACTCAATTCAGAGTGAGGCAAAGGGCGATCGCTCCTGGTGCTCCATCGATTAACGGAATGTTTCGGCATGGCTCAGGCTACGATCGCCCCTCGCGCCTTAATACACGCGTCTTAATACACGCATCTCAATACAACAGTCATCATTAAGTCATCACTACAATTCCGGGTTCTAAGCCTGCCCATCGCTTGCTCAGAATGCTTCCAGTCCCCTAAGCAGCGCCAACGGCACGGATCGCATCTTCCAGCGCGATCGCCACATGGGTCCAGTGGGTGCCCCCCTGACAGAACACAACATAGGGCTCCCTGAGGGGGCCATCGGCAGAAAATTCTGAGGTACTGCCGTCAATAAAGGTGCCCCCCGCCATCACCAGCTCACTCTCATAGCCGTACATTTCTGCTGGAATGGGATCGAGGTAGGCACCCACGGGCGAATTTTGCTGAATCGCACGGCAAAACGCCTTGAGTTTTTCTGGAGAGCCAAGCTGAATTGCCTGAATCACATCCCGACGTGGAGCCTCCGGCAATGGGTTCACCGGGTAGCCCAACTGCTGAAACACATGCGCCGTGAGGTGATTCCCCTTCATGGCCTCTCCCACCATCTGGGGGGCCAAAAATAAGCCCTGAAATAAGAGCCGATGCTGCTCAAAGGTTGCACCCCCATGACTGCCAATGCCGGGGCTGGTTAACCGACAACAGGCCGCTTCTACCAAATCTGCCCGTCCCGCCACATAGCCGCCCGCCGTAGCGATCGTCCCGCCCGGATTTTTAATCAACGAACCTGCCATGAGGTCAGCCCCCACCTGCGTCGGCTCCTGGACCTCAATAAATTCACCGTAGCAGTTGTCCACAAAACAAACCACGTCTGGATTTTGACCCTTGACCAGCACCACAATTTTTTCGATCTCTTCAATGCTTAAGCTCGGTCGCCAGCCATACCCACAGGAGCGCTGAATATGAACCAGTCTGGTGTGGGGCCGAATAGCACTTGCGAGGGTCTGCCAATCCACGGTGCCCTGGGCTGTTAGCTCAAGCTGACGATAGTGAATACCAAACTCCGCCAACGAGCCTTGCCCTTGGCCCCGCAGCCCAATCACTTCTTCGAGGGTATCGTAGGGGGCACCCGCCACCGCCAGCAGCTCATCCCCAGGGCGCAGAATACCAAATAGCGCACAGGCGATCGCATGGGTGCCGGACACAAACTGGACGCGCACCGCTGCCGCCTCAGCGCCCATCACTTGGGCAAACACCTGATCTAAGACTTGGCGACCCAGGTCATCATGACCATAGCCAGAAACGCTTGTAAAGTGGTGAGAGCCCACCCGATGGTCGCTAAAAGCCCGTAGAACCTTCCTCAAGTTTTGCTTGACTTGAGTGTCGATCGAAGAAAAGATGGGTTGTACTGCCTTTTCTGCGTCGAATAAGAATAAACCTGCATTGAGCATACTAAATCTTTTGTTTTCCTTAAGCGCAACTCTAGGGAACTCTAGAATAGGGGGCTTACGCTATCGTAGATAAGGCTTGCCCGTATCTGTACCGCTACTAAAAGGTCTTTGGATGACTGCTGCAACAACCTTCACAAAACCGCCGCTCGCGTGGCCCATCATCTTGTTTATGGCTGCGATCCACATCGGCGCTCTGTTTGCCTTACTACCCGGTAACTTTAGCTGGTCTGCGATCGCATTGATGGTGTTTTTGCACTGGGTGACGGGAGGTCTGGGAATTACCCTGGGCTGGCATCGGATGCTGACCCACCGCAGTTTTCAAGCCCCCAAATGGCTAGAATATTTCTTTGCATTTTGCGGAGCCTTAGCCTGTGAGGGCGGCGTGATTGAGTGGGTAGGACTGCACCGCAACCACCACATGCATTCTGACCAAGAGCTAGACCAGCATAACTCCCATCGCGGGTTTTGGTGGAGCCATATGGAATGGATGCTGCGCGATACTCCCGCCAAAAATGAAGTAGAGCGTCTTACCAAGGACATTAACCAAGATCCGTTCTATGTTTTTCTAGACAAGTATTTTTTACCCATTCAGATTGCCTTTGGCATCGCGCTGTATTTTCTAGGAGGATGGTCCTTTGTCGTATGGGGTGTCTTTATGCGCCTAGTGCTGGTGTATCACTGCACTTGGTTTGTCAACAGCGCAACCCATAAGTTTGGCTACCGCACCTACGAATCTGGCGATCAGTCCACGAACTGCTGGTGGGTTGCCTTGCTCACCTACGGCGAAGGCTGGCACAATAACCACCATGCGTTTCCTCACTCCGCGCGTCATGGTCTCCAGTGGTGGGAAATTGACAGCACCTGGATGGTCATTTCAGTCCTACAAACCTTAGGGCTAGCAAAGAAGGTTCGTTTGGTTGAAGGTCGCTCCTAGCGTCTTGTGCTTTGTTCTTCTGTTTCGTCCTTGTGACCGAACTAAGCCCTCCAGATTAGATTCCCTCCAAACGCAGCCGAATACAAAGAGACCCTCCGTTGGAGGGTCTCTTTGTGTGTTTCTTCGTATGTAAACGTTCAGTTCGATGATGCGCCTGAGGCCCCTCACCCCAAACCCCTCTCCCAAAGACGCTATCCATTGCACACAAATCGGCAGACTGTAGACAGGGATTAGGTTTTAGTAGA